>CAYPVY010000024.1:0-13363 GCA_964414305.1 uncultured Nitratifractor sp. | reverse complement strand
AGGAACTGCAGGAAGCTCTTCTACACCTATTTCAATTAATAATTTTGCACTACTCAAAACATCTCTCCATCATTTAATTGCATAATTTTATCTAAAATGTTATAAAAAGTTTGGTTAATGATATTTTTAGTTTGAGAGTATAGATAAATTCACCTAGTCAAAAACATAACTAGGCGTTTAAATAATATAAATTTATTTTATTTTGCTTTAAATTTTTTGATTTTTTTGAAGTTTTGTAAAATAAATGGCAAAAAGAATATTATCTCTAAAATTAATGATACCCCTACAACTTTTAGAGTCCCTTTTGGGTCATCTGTAAATGGTAATCCTCCTGTATTCATACCAAAAAAGCCAGTTGCAAGTGTTAAAGGCAAGAATATCCCAGATAAAAGTGTCAAATAATAGACATTTTTATTCATCTTTTCATCAACTTTTGCCCTATAAAAATTATACAAGTTATCAAGCTTTTCAATTGCTGCTCTTGATAAATCAAATACCCTTTTAGTCTCTTCTTTTATATCCTCAAAAGCTACAATATTATCATAGTTTATATCTTTTTTTAGATATAGAAAAAATTGCTCCATTGTAATTGATGCATGAAACATCAATCTATTTATCAAAGATACATCTTTTTTATAGCTAAGCCACTCTTGCATAAAATCATCACTTAATCTACTCTCATAAATACTCTCTTCTAGATTATCTATTGCATTATGATATGATTTTATTTTAGAAATCAAAATTTCTACTTTTTGATTTAAGATATTTGCCAAATCATCAAGAGTTCCAAACTCTTCTAATTTTTTATTACTTCTATTAAAAGTATAAACATTGTTATTTTCTATAATGTAAGCTAGTGATACAATATGAATTGTATTATTAAACTCTGGAAGTCTTAGGATTAAAACACTATATTTATCTCTTTTTATAAAATCTGAAGGGTGATCTATACCTTCTATATCTTCAAGTATAAATTTGTCTAAATCTTGTAATCTCAATTTTCGCCTTTTTTTAGAGTGATTATACATTTTTAAAATTTATTGCAACTTATGTTGCACAAAAAAATTTAAATTATCTATACAATTTCGTTTGTAGTTACAAAAAATTTATCAAAGGAGATTAAGTATGAAAAAACTACTATTATCATCAATTGTAGCTTTAAGTTTAGTTGGAAACTCTCTATATGCTTTAGATACTAATGCTAGTAGCAAAAGTGTATCTTCAAATGCATTAAAAGTTGCAACAAACAAAGCAAACAAACAAAAAAATGATGTAAAACTTGTAAAAGAAGCTATTGAGTCAATAAAATATGTTGCTCAAACAATCAAAAATATCGACGAAAAGAAAAAAGATGAAGCTATTAAAAGCTTAGAAAAAGCAATCGGTAAAATTGAAGTAGTTTTAAGCAATCCTAAAGCTCCAGCACTTTTACCAATAGATGCAAGAGTAAAAGTAGCTGAGTATTTAGGAGATGCAAGAAGTGCTGAGAATGCAGTAATTACTTCTGTAGCATTACTTTCAAATAAAAGAGTTCAAGAAGCTAGAAAAATTGTAACTGCTCTTGTAGATGAAATTGATTTTACAACAATCAATTTGCCACTTGCTAGTTATCCAAGTGCTTTAAAATTAGCAGCAAAAGCTTTGCACGATGGTAAATTAGATGAAGCAAAACATATATTAGTAACAACTCTAAATACATTTGTATCTGTAACAACAGTTACTCCTATTGGTATATTAGAGGCTCAAGAGTTAATAGTTGCAGCTAGTAAAGTAGCAAAAGAAAATAAAGAGTTAGCACTATCACACTTGGCAGCAGCAAAAGCAGCTCTTAAAAAAGATGAAGCTTTAGGTTACACTAGTGAGTCAGATACTACATATAAAATGTTAAATGAAGCTATTAAAAAAGTAGAAAAAGAGGTTAGAGGCAAAAATAAGGCTGAGAAACTATTTGAAGACTTGATAAATAAAATAAAAGAGTTTAAAGAAAAAGCTCTAAAAACAATTAAAAAATAGGGAGAAGAAATGGCTGTAGTAGGTTTTAGTAAATTAGAAGCACTTTTTAGAAAAGCTGCTTCTTTGGATATTCATAAGCAACATGCAAAAGAGATTACAGATTTTGTTGGACAAAAAGTATATGATATATTATTAGCATCTGAATTTAGTGCTAATATGAATGGTAGAGATGTAATTTGGGAGAGTGATTTACCTATTACTAAAGGACTTCAAGAAGCAATTATAGAGTTTAGAAAACTTGAAGAAGAGCTTCCAGTAGAAGATATTTTGGAGCAATTAACTCACTATCCAGTATTAAAATATCCTCTATCACCAGAAGTTGAAGCAAAATTACCTGAAATTACTGGAACTATTCTTGTAATTATGGCAAAAGTAATGAAAGAGGTAAATGAAGAGGCTCGTCAAGTTACATCTGAATTGATTGAAAAATCTAAAGATATTTTAAATCTAACACTTTAAAGGAGAGAGGATTATGATGAATTATAAGTTATTTGTAAATAATAAAGATATTACCGAAAAGTTTGCAAAAAGTAGCAAACTTTATGGAATATTATTTATAATTTTAGGTTTGCTTGGAATGTTTTTTCCAGCAATTATGTCGCTAAGTTCTGCAATTTTTGTTGGATGGCTACTGCTTCTTAGTGGTATTTTTACAGCTGTTCAAACTTGGCAAGTAAATAAAAAAGATTGGCTAAGTTGGCTAAAAGCTTTGATGTATATTGTCGTGTCTATCCTAATAATATTAAACCCATTATCTGGAGTAATTGCTTTAGCTATAATATTTACAGCTTACTTCTTTATAGATAGTGCTTTAAATTTGGTTTTAGCATTTAACTTAAAAGGTCAAAGTGGTATGTGGATAGTATTACTTAATGCTATATTATCATTTGCTATTGGTGTTTACTTCTTTTTAGCACTTGGTAATCCAGTAAAAACACTTTGGCTAGTAGGAATGTTAGTAGGTATTAGCCTATTTTTTGATGGAGTTATGCTTCTAACTCTTGCTAATGCAGCAAAAGAAGATAATAAAAACTCATAAACTAAAAGAGAGCATTATTAGCTCTCTTCTACAATTAAAAATGACTCAAAAAACATACCAATTATAGAAACAAATAAAATAATATATGATATGACATAGGTAATATTTGAGATAATTTTATAATATTTTAAAAGATGCAAAGATGTTAGAATAAAGTTAAAATCATGATATCCATCTACTCCCAAAAATGATTTTGAGGCTGGAACATAGAGACCTTCATTGGCTGTAGAAATATACCAAGCTGTATATTGCAAAGATATACCTAAAAAAAATACTCCTAACCAAAATAGAAAATTATCACCTTTAAATTTATAATAAACTCCTATAAGCAAAGGAAATAGAAGTTGGAAAATGGTTCCATTTAAAGCTGTTATAAACTGTGGACAAGATAATATATAGCATACTCCATGGCCACTTTCATGAACTATTCCTAATGTTTGATTAATGACGAAGTAATAAGCATAAAAGATTAAAGAATATAATGAATTCAAATCAATATTATATAATCTTTGAGTATATGGATTATATTTAATAAACCATATTAAAAATATAAAGATTAATATTAAAGTAATTTTTTTTGCTAATAAACTCTCTTTTTGATTATTTATAAAATTCATAATCTATCTAGATAACTCTAAAGTTAAATTTTTAAACTCTTTTTGAATTTGAATATTTTCAAACGGAGTTATATTTGGAATTTGTATAGAGATTACTCTATTAAATAATCCCCTACTCTCAGATATTGTATCATATAAATCAGCACTTATTAAGACTGTTTTTAGGGTATTTTCTGCTAACTCTAAATTTTTTATAGAAATATCTTGTGCTACTTTTACATTTTCTATTGATTTTAAAAGATGCTCTTTATATAATTTAATGACTTTAAGAGTAAGCTTTTGAGAATTTAAATTTTTCTCATATATTGCTCTTCTTCTTTCATCTTGCTCTTTATCTATTTTTATTTCAGTCTCTTTTTTTAATCTTATAGTTCTTTTTTCTATATCATTAAGCTTTGGAATATATTTGTTTAAAACTTTTTTAATATATTGCTCTTGTATATTTACTACAATTTGTAGAGTTACTAGATGCATTGCATAATATTTTTTGGCATTTTCTAAATCTTCTTTACTCTCTTTTACCAATTTGGCAATTTGACTATTTATATATTTTAATACATCTAAAACTACAGTCATTTTTATTATATCATCACCATCAACTCTATCTAAAAGCAAATCAATTTGTTTAGCTGAGAGCTCTATTTTATTTGCTCTAAAACTCTTTTTTAATTTTGTATGTATAGATTTAATCTCTTTTTGAAGGGCTTGTATTTGATTTTTTAGTTCTTTAATTTTTTCATCATATTTAGAGCTATTTGATGGAATATCCATAATTTTTTCTTCTCTAAGTTGCGATATCTCATCTTTTAACTCTTTAATCTTATCTCTATATTTAGAAACTTTATTTTTATACTCCAAAAGATCAATATTTGCAATCTTTTCAATAATGTTATTTATTATACTATCAATATCATCTTTTATATCTTTTTTTGTTTTTTTCCAAAACATCCAGCTACTATCTACTGCCTTGTCTTTTTGGAGCTCTAGGTTTGATGCCTCTTTGAAATCATCTATACTATCTTTCCATAAAGCGTTGTATCTATCTTTTTTAGAAATAAATTCTTTATTATTACTTCCAATTAAATCTTTTGCACTATCTATCATATTAATTGTCCAATTTGAACTATTTAAAAGCATAAAAGTTACAGTAATTAAAAATAACTTACTCTTTAATGCCATATTTTAACTCTTTTAAAGCAGAAGTGATATTATCTTGACGCATCAAATGCTCTCCAACCAAAAAGGCATCTGCACCTGCACTGCTTAACTCTTTTATTATTTCATGACTATTTATACCACTCTCTGCAACTATTATTTTTGAATTAGGAATTAGCGGTATTAGCTTGAAACTAAGCTCCATATCCATTTTGAAAGTATCTAAATCTCTATGATTAATACCTATTATATTAGCACCTGCAAAAATAGCTTTTACTAAATCTTTCTTATCATGAATTTCTACTAAAACCTCTAAACCTAAATGATGTGCATATTCAATTAGTTTTTTTAACTCTTTTCTACTTAAAGCTTTTGCAATTAATAAAATAAAATCAGCTCCATAAACCAAAGCTTCTAAAATCTGATACTCATCTATTATAAAATCTTTTCTAAGTATTGGAATAGATACATACCTTCTTACCATACCCAAATACTCTTTATCACCTTGGAACCAATGAGGCTCAGTCAAAATTGATAAAGCATCAGCACCGCCTTTTTGGTAGGCTTGACCTATGCTCATTGGGTCAAAATCTTCTCTAATTACACCTTTTGATGGACTTGCTTTTTTTATCTCTGCAATTATTCTATATGGATTATCTTGAGTGGATTTTAAGGCACTAATTACATCTCTAGGAACAAAAGGATTAAATGCAAGGGAGCGACCAAGCCAATCTAGTGGAAAATCTTTTTTTCTTTTTTTGACATCCTCTTTTGTCTTTTTTATAATCTCATCTAAAATATTTGACACAACTACTCCTTACACTCATCTATAGCTTTTTGATGTTTTAATATTTCATCTTCTAAATTTTGACTCTCTATCTCTTTTATCTTTTTCATAATCTCTTTAGCTTTTTTACAATCTTTAAGTTTATAGTATCCCCAAGCTAATGAATCCAAATAATAGATATTATCTGGTTCACCTTTTAGTGCTTCTTTGATTAGTTTAATGCCTTTTTTTATATCTACATCATTATCTATTAAGGTATATCCATAATAGTTTAAATATGTTGGAGTTCTAACACCTTTTTTCAAAGCCTTCTCAAATAATTCATCAACCCTATCTACCACCCTTTTATCAACAGCTTTTAGGTTTGATGCAATCTCATATGTCAAGATTGCTTTTTCTGCTAACCATTTAGGATTTTTTGTCTTATTATATAAACTATCAAGTAGCATATATGCATCTACGGCTCTTTTTTTAGATAAATATAACTCATATAATAACTTATCATCATATCTACTCTTCTCTAATATCTTTATTATAGAGTCATAATCTTTATTGTATAAATATAGGCTAATTAACTGTTTAATATATTTTTTATCTTTTGTTTTGCTATATAATTTATTAAAAATATATATTGCTTTCTTATTATCTTTTTTTAAATCTATCAATCCAGCATATACCAACAATGCTTCATTTGGAAGATTTTGGTTTTTATGTATAGCATCCCATAATATATTTGATGCTTCATTTATTTTGTTTTGTTTCGCCAAAATAGATAAAATACCTTTTAGTGCATTCCAACTCTTATCTTTATTATATATCTGTTTATATATTTTTAGAGCTTTATCATATTTGCCTTTAATAGAGTATAAATATGCAATTTGATATAATGATTCTATATCATTTGAAGAACTTCTATCTTCTAACATCTCTAATAATGCATCAGTATTGCCCTCTTTTTGATATAGACTAGCTAATAATTCATATAGCTCTTCATTTTTTTTCTTTGCTAAAGATGCTTTTAACTCTTTTATTACTTCATTTATCTTTTTAAATTGTAATGAAGTATAAAAATATTCAACCAAATAGCTCTCTTTATTACTATTTTCAAAAAGTTTTTTCCAAATTTTTGCCGCATCTTTAGGCTGATTATGCTCACTATAATATATGGCTTTCATTATCAATTCATCTTCATTTATATCTAAATTTGATGCGTTAATTTGCAACATAGATAAAAAAACCAATATAACTATGCTAATTTTTTTCATTTATAATTACTCCTGGACACTCTTTTTTAAGTTCTTCTATATCATCTTTAAAAATACTCCAAAAAGGATATGTTCTACACTGCTTTGGTCTTACATCATATATTTTACACAATCTTTTATCTAAATCAAAAAATATACAAGCATAGCCTAAATCTGCACTCTTTATCTCTCTTAAAGAGTATCTACTCTTTACTCTAACAAGATACTCATTTGCAAATTTTTCAATATCCATCTTTAAATAGTTAGCAATTGCTTCTATTTCTAATCTATTTACCCAAATATATCCACTTTCGCCAATACAACATGCACCTCCACAACTAGCACATGCACTACTATCAAAGATATAATCAAAACCTTCAACTCTCTTCAAATTCAGCCTTTATAGAGTATGTATCAGCTAATTTAAATGCCTCTTTAGCTTCATTTGTATATTCATTATTATCATTAAATACAATTAATGGTGCTAAAACCTTACATACAGAATTAGAACTTTTTCGTGCTGTAATCATAACAATTTTTGCCTCTTTGTTTGCTTTTGAATGGACAAATTTTATAAATTCTGCTTGTAAAGAATTGTTTTTTAGATTTAATAATATTTCATCCAAATAGGATGCATCATAACAAAATATAAAATATCCTTTTGGCTTGAGTAGTTTTGAAACTTTTGTAATTAATAAATTTAGTGGTAAATGATGCTCATACCTTGCAATATTTTTAGATATATTTGGACTTTGATGTCTATCTACTTTGTAAAATGGTGGATTTGAGATTATAAAATCAAATTTAATATCTATATTATAATCTTTAAAATCACAATTTTTTATATCGACATTTACTCTATTAACATCAAAATTTTTAAGAGCATATTTATACATCATTTCTTGCTTCTCAACAGCATAAAATTTTGCTTTAAAATCTTTTGCTAACAAAATACTTAAAACCCCTACACCACATCCAATATCTAAAACATTGCCTTTAATTTTAAAATCCCTTGCAAACCGATATAAAAATATTGAATCACTATTATAGCAATAACCTTTTGCAGATTGATAAAAAAGACTCTTCATTTCTCTACTTTTTACTTAAATTATACCAATTTTTTGCTACAATCTCATTATGAAGGAAGAAAGAAGTAAATTAAATCCACCATCGACAGATTTTTGCACACTTGATTATGATTGTGCCTATATTAAAGGTAATCAAGTTAGAATGAGATATAAGTATGTTTTACATTCAAATAATAAATTTAATAGTGCAGTAATACAAAGAGGTTGGCGTAGATTTGGAAACTACTATTTTTATCCTATATGTAATGGTTGTAATGAGTGTAAAAGTTTAAGAATTGATGTAGAAAATTTTAAACCTAGTAAATCTCAAAGAAAAGCTATACGAAGAAATAAAAATACTAGAATAGTTATCCAAAAGCCAACAGTAACTTCTGCTCATATAAATCTTTATAATAAATACCATAAATGGAAAGAGCAAAAAGATGATTGGAACTATAGACAAATAACATATCATGAATATTTTGAAAACTTTGCAGAGGGTGCATATGATTTTGGTAAAGAGGTTTTATATTTTGATGAAGATAAATTAATTGGTGTAGATTTGATAGATATAGTTGAAGATGGGATAAGTTCAATCTATTTCTTCTATGACCCAGATTATGCTAGATTATCTCTAGGAGTTTACTCTTTGATTAAACAAATAGAGATTGCAAAATATTTAAATAAAAAATGGATATATTTAGGATATTGGGTAGATGGATGCAAAGCATTTGAATATAAAACAAAATTTAAGCCTATAGAGATATTAGATGGTTTTCCTAGTATAAATACTACACCACAATGGGAGATATTTGAATGAAAGTTGGAATAATAGGGCTAGGACTTATGGGAGGCTCATTTGCATTAGCTCTAAAAAAAAGATATAAAGATAGGGATGAAAAGGTCGAAATTATTGGATATGACCATAATGTTCAACACTGTTTAGAAGCTCTTGAATTAAAAATTGCAGATAAAATTGCAGATGATATAAATGAGTTATTAAATTTAGATCTAATTGTATTAGCAATCCCAGTAAATGCAATTTTAGAGACTCTTCCAAGTCTAAAAAATGCTTCAGATAATACCACTATCATAGATTTTGGAAGCACCAAAGAAAAAATAATTAAAGCTATTCCAAAAGAGATAAGAGCAAACTTTGTAGCATCTCATCCAATGACAGGAACAGAAAAGTTTGGTCCAAAAGCTGCTGATAGAAAATTATATAGAGGAAAAGTAGTCGTAATATGTAATAAAGAAGAAAATAGTCCTAAGCATCTAAAATTTGCAAAAGATATTTTTAAAGATATAGGAATGAAGATTTTCTATATGGATGCAAAAGAGCATGATATTCATGCAGCCTATATATCACATATGCCTCATGCTGTAAGCTACGCTTTGGCAAATAGTGTAATGAAGCAAGAAAACCCAAAGGCAATTTTAGCTCTTGCTGGAGGTGGCTTTAGGGATATGAGTAGAATTGCTAAGAGTTCACCTAATATGTGGATTGATATATTTAAACAAAATAAAGATAATCTATTAAATGCTATCGATTCATTTAAAAGCGAAATTGAAGAGTTAGATAACTTAATCAAAAATGAAGATTGGGATAGTGTAAAGAGTTGGATTTTAAATGCAAATAAACTTCATGAAATACTTTAATAAATAAAAGAGAGAAATAAAAAAACTCTTTTATTATGCAGCCGATGTTCTAAAGTGTTGTTCAAAATATGTCTTTTTAGATAATAGTGTTGCTTTATCAATAAGTATATCTTTAAAGTCAGGTTTATTAAAAAATTCATTGAAGAATATTTTAAAATCTTCAGGATTGCTATAATCTAGTGATGGATTATTTTTATAATACTCCCAAATTGCATCATCAACTAAAATAGATTTTAAGTGTGAAAAGAATGATATAGGAACAGTCTTTAAACCATTATTTTCATATAAATCTATCAATGCAAAAGTTAAATTTTTAACCACTTCTTTATCGGCAAAATATAAAATAGAAGTTGCAATATCTACAATCTCTTCTTTTTGTGGAATCCAAGTAAATCTCTCAAATCTACCAGGTCTAGTTAATGGTTCATAAAGCTTTGTAAAGTCATTACCTGTAATAATAATTGGAATTCTATGAGTTTTCACATCACCAACTTGATTTGGATTATCTGCAAGAGCCATCAATTCACCAAAAATAAATTGTCTATTTACCGTATATTGAACATTACTACCCCAATCACCAATAAATACATCTAAATCATCAAATACAAGAGCTGCACCTTTAACTGTTTTTGTCTCTAGTTTATAGTGTGCATTTATATATTTTTCGCGAATAAGCTCTGCTGGTTCACCAGCAGTTGAATTTTCTAGTTCACTACCAGTAATAGTAATAGATGCATAATTTAGTTTTTCTAAAACCTTATGGCATTGATATGTCTTACCAGTTCCTGGAAGTCCATCTATTCCCATTATTAAAGGTGGACTAATATGTTGCCCATCAGCTAATTTATTTTTCAATAGGTGCAAAGTAACAGCTTTTTCAAAACGCTCTGGGATATAAATTCCATCTTTTGTATTTGACATATCTTTCCTTTTAATATTGCATTATTAATTTTGAAATAATTATATTTAAAAATTAATAAATATTGTCTTAAAAATGGATATATTTTTTAAAATAGTGTCATATTTTGGATACTTATAAGTAGGTATGAAATACTAACACATAAAGTGTTAGTTTTAAATTATAATGTTTCTAAACAGTATGGACACTTTTTAGCATCTACTGGAATACTCATTGCACAAACTGGGCATGACTTTTCAGTTGGTGCCTCTTCTGGTTCCTCTTTTTTCATTTTATTATATACTTTTATAAACATAAACATCACAAAACCTAAAATTATAAATGATATCAAATCATTAATAAAAATACCATACTTAATAGCAGGAGCTCCCGCCTTTTCTAATGCTTTCAAAGATGCATACTCTTTACCATCTAGAGCTATAAATAGTTGAGAAAAATCTACATTTCCTAGCAATTTACCAACTGGTGGCATAATAACATTATTTACAAGCGATTTAACTAGCGTAGCAAATGCAGCACCAAATATAAAACCAACAGCCATATCTACCATATTGCCTTTGATTAAAAACTCTTTAAACTCTTTGAACATATTACTCCTTTTTATTTTTGAAAAGTTTACAATCAAAGAGTTAATAAAGAGTATTTTTATGTCAATTTGAAATATGAATATTTAATTTTATATCAAATTAGAATATTGATAAACCACTCTTTTCTACAAACTTTTGAAGAGCAATAGTTCCAATATATGAATTACCATAACTATTAAGAGGTGGTGAAAATACACAAATTCCCATCTCTTTAGGAACTGTTGCTACAATTCCGCCACCTACTCCACTTTTACCAGGCAGACCAACATTAAAAGCAAATTCACCAGAAGCATCATAATGTCCACATGTTAGCATCAAAGCATTTACTCTTCTAGCTTGTTGTTTTGTAATAAAAGATTTTTTGCTAAGTGGATCTATCCCTCCATTTGCTAAAAACAACATAGATCTAGCTAATTTTTTTGAACTCATACTAATAGCACACTGTTTAAAATATGTCTCTACAACCTTATTTGGATTATTATCTAAATTATTAAAGCTCTTCATCAAATTTGCCAAAGCTAAATTTCTAAAGCCATGCTCCATCTCAGACTTTGATACCTCTTGATCATATGTGATTGAATTATCATCCGATATGTCTCTAATAAATTTTAATAAAATTTCAAAAGCTTTATAATCATCTTTATAATGACTAATTAAAGCATCTGTTATGACTATTGCACCAGCATTTATAAAAGGATTTCTAGGAATACCATTTTCATACTCAAGCTGAACCAAAGAGTTAAAAGGGTTTCCAGATGGCTCAACCCCTACTCTTTTATATAACTCTTTTCCATAAATATCTAAGGCTAAAGTAAATGTAAATACTTTTGAGATACTTTGTATAGAAAAATTATGCTCAAAATCACCTATATGATACTCTTTGCCATCTTTTGTTACTATAGAAAAAGCAAATTTTTTTGGATCAACATTGGCTAATGCTGGTATATAATCAGCCACCTTCCCTTTCCCAAGAAGTGGCTTTATCTCACTATATATCTCTTCTAAAATCTTTTGATAATCCATTATTACCTCTTAATTTTAAATTTTTCAACTCTAGTATCTATATTATCATTACTTTTTTTTGTATCACTACAGCAGTTTAATAGACTTTTATTTGGATTTTCTATAAATGCATATCCTCTATATATTGTATATAATCCATACAAAACTACAACAATAGCAGATAGATTCATCATAATTTTTCTAATATGGCTTTGTGATAAAATAGAAGTAAACATACCCAAAGTAAACAAAGTAGGTATTGTAGATAGACCAAAAATAAGCATAACTATAGCTCCCCAAAATGCACTTCCAGTGCTAGCAGCTGTTACTGCAAAAAAATAAACCAAGCCACAAGGCAAAAGACCATTAAGCAAACCCAAAAAGTAGAAGCTAAATATAGATTTTGAACTAATAGCTTTTCTAAAGCTCTCTTGATACCATTTGCTCTTAAAAAAAGAGTGCTCTATTTTTGTTAAAAAATTAAATTTTCCAAGAAGAGACAATCCAGCTAAAATCATAAAAACTCCAGCAACAATAGTTAAAGTTGCAATTGCTATATTATTAAAGCTCACTACACCACCAATTGCACCAAAAATTGCCCCTAAAAAAACATATGTCGTAACTCTTCCAAAATTATATGCAAGATGAGATAATGAAGCTTTTAATTTGCTATCTTTTTCATCTACCTTTGCTGAACTGTAAGCTATAACAATTCCACCACACATTCCAACACAATGACCAAATGAGCTTAAAAAGGCAATTGTTACTAATGAAATTATATCTATATTATCCATAATCTAATTTTCTCCTAATATCTTTTTTCTCCATTTTGGATTTTTCAGAGTCTGTCCTCTTAGCATTCTTTTTTGCATTTCATTAAAATCTATAGTATCTTTTGTTTCATTTTCTCTTGCTCCAAAACCATAACCCATCTCATCTTTATCTTTTATTCCATATTTTGCCTGTTTAGCATCTAACCATCTATTTGTATCAATAGTATGAACCCAAAGCTTTGCATTATCTTTCCACTTTTTATTTTGTAACCACTTTACCATACATCCTGGAGTATCAAAAAACCAAGTTCTTCCATCTGGTGCTACTACTTCTGCAGCATTTCTTTGGCTTTTAATAAGCATTGCACACTCAGTATCATTTGTTTTATTAAGCTTTATTGGAAGTGGCTTTTTTGACAAATTTCCTTTTACAATAACTATAGGAGCATCTTTTTTTGCAATTGATACAAATATAATTCCTACAGCACCTAAAATTAACAA
>CAYPVY010000023.1:0-13572 GCA_964414305.1 uncultured Nitratifractor sp. | reverse complement strand
TGTATAATTAAAGTATTATTATTTCCATAACAATTATCAAGAGTTATATTTATTTTTGCATTTATTATATTAAAAATAGAAGTAATTAAAAATATATATTTCATAAAAACCTTTTTGATAATTTTAACATAAAAAGTTAAAATGTATAAAAATGAAACATAAATTAAATATAATGAATAAATATTATAATTCCATAATATGATAGCTATTTTTACTAGCTCTAAATAAAATAAATTTTAAGATAAATTAAAATATTATAAAAATTAATTTATTTCTATAAATTGGAAATAAAAGTATATTATATATTTAGTTTTAATGAAGATTAATAAAAAGTTAATAAATTTAATTTATTTAATTATAAAGTCTTTGTAATATGCTTTATGTTAAGCTAAATATTAGTTTCATTCATTAAAGGTATTTATGTGGATAAGGATATAAAAGATTTTAAAATAGCTGGATTTATGCTAAGACCTGATTCTCCAGAGATAAAAGATTTATTTTTGGAGATTAAAAATAAGTTTGAAAAATATGGTTATGAAGTTTTATTAGATAATATATCAGCTCGTATGATAGGTTTAGATGGTATTGACTTTGATGAGATGTGCAAAAGAAGTGATTTTTTAGTATCGCTTGGTGGAGATGGAACGATTTTATCACTTGTAAGAAGAAGTTATAAATATTGTAAACCAGTTCTTGGGATAAATGCTGGGAATCTTGGTTTTTTAGCAGATGTGAGAATCAATGAAGTAGATAACTTTTTAAAACAGTTAAGATTGGGAGAGTGTAGAATTGATGAGAGGATGATGATAAGAGGTGTAGTGAAGACTAGAGAGATTGATATACCATTTTATGCTTTTAATGATATTGTAGTAACAAGACCAATTGTATCAAAGATGGCAACAATTGAAGCCTATATAGATGAAGAGATGTTTAATAGTTATAGAGGTGATGGTTTGATAATATCTACTCCAACAGGCTCTACTGCATATAATCTAGCAGCTGGTGGTCCGGTAATGTATCCATTGACTAAAGCATTTATATTAACACCAATTTGTCCACACTCTCTTACACAAAGACCGCTTGTAATGCCAGGTGATTTTACAATCAAGATTAAAACACCACAAAAAAAATTGATAGTTGTAGTTGATGGTCAAGATACATATGAGTTAAAAGTTGATGAAGAGTTAATTGTAAGAGGTGCGAAAAATAGTGCAAAATTATTACATAGAAAAGAGAGAGATTACTTTAGGGTCTTAAGAGATAAACTTTCTTGGGGTGAGAAGTAATTATATGATTAATAGAGTTTTTATAAAAGAGCTTTTAGGCTTTAAAGAGATAGATTTGGAGTTTGGAAGAGGGCTTGTTGTAATAACTGGTCCAAGTGGTGCTGGTAAATCAGTATTTATGAGTTCAATATTAGCAAATTTTGGACTTGCTAACCAAGAAGCAAAACTATGTGAAATAGAGATATCTAAGCCTAAGGATTTAGATAGTGATGAGTTTGATTTAGAAGATGATTTGGTAATTAGGGCTATAAAAAAAGATAGAGTAAGATTTTTTATAGATGGTCAAAAGATTTCAAAAAAATCTCTAAAAGAGTTGTTTAAGAGATATGTTTCATATATTAGCGTAAGAGATAAAAGTGGTTTTGAGAGTAGTGAGCTAATATCTCTAATAGATAGCTATAGTAAAGATAAAGTTAGTGGTTTTGAAAATTTAATAGTTGATTATAAGAGTTTATTTGATAAATATATTAAATTAAAAAAAGAGTATGAAAAAAGAGTTGAAGATACAAAAAGTGCTACTGAAAAGTTAGAGTTTTTAAAGTATGAAATAGAAAAGTTAGAGAAACTAGATATAAAAGTTGGCGAGTATGATGAATTGATGCTGGTTAAAAAACAGCTTTCAAAGCTTGAGAAAATATCACAATTATCTCAAAAAATAGAATCTATTTTTGATTTTGAAGATAGTGTATATGAGCTATTTAACCTAACAAATAAAGATAGTAGCTATTTTAGTGATGCGATGAATCAATTAAGAGGAGATATTGATGATATTTTTGCCTTAAAAGATGAGCTTGGAGAAGTTGATATAGAGGATGTATTAAATAGATTAGAGGATTTATCATCTATTATTAAAAGATTTGGTTCTGAAAAAGAGGCTTTAGAGTATTTAGAGGCAAAAAAAGAAGAATTAAGGAGCTTTGAGACAATAGAAGAGAATATCGAAGAGTTAAAAAAAGAGATTGATGATATATCAAAAAAATTAGATAAGTTGGCTCTAGAGATTCATAATGTTAGAGTAAAAAGCTCTAAAATGATAGAAAAAGAGTTAAGTTTATATCTAAAAGAGCTTAAATTGCCAGATGTGAGATTTAGCTTCACTAAAGTAGATATTAATGAGTTTGGTATAGATAAAGTAGATATAGATATGGATGGAATTAGAGTAGATTCTCTAAGTGGAGGTGAGTTTAATAGGGTTAGATTGGCACTGCTTACAGTTGGAGCAAAAGGTGTAGATAATGGTGTAATTATCTTAGATGAAATAGATGCAAATGTTAGTGGAGATGAATCTATAGCAATTGCAAATATGATTAGTAAGTTATCTAATAGTTTCCAAATTTTTGCAATATCTCACCAGCCACATTTAAGTTCTAAAGCTAATGAGCATATATTAATAACAAAAGATAAAAATGGAAGTTATGCAAAAATATTAAATAAAGATGAGAGAATTAAAGAGATAGCAAGAATTGTTGGTGGAGAAAACTTTACTCAAGAGGCTTTAAATTTTGCTAAAGAGTTATTTTAATTTGGGAGTTATAAGTTATGATTGTTGATACACATTGTCATTTGGATGATGATAGATATATTCAAGATTTTGATGAGGTTATAAAAAGAGCAAAAGAGGTTGATGTAAAAAAGTTTATAATACCTGGAGCAGACCCAAAAACTTTAAAAAGGGCAATAGAGCTTAGTCAAAATTATGAAGATATATATTTTGCAGTTGGTGTTCATCCCTATGATATAGAATCTTATGATAGAGCCTATTTAGAGGAGTATATTACACATCCTAAATGTTTGGCTGTAGGAGAGTGTGGGCTTGATTATTATAGACTCCCTGATGATAAAGATGAAAAAGAGAGGGTAAAAGAGCACCAAAAAGAGGTATTTATAGACCAAATAGATTTGGCAAATAAGTATCAAAAGCCTCTAATTATTCATATAAGAGAGGCTAGTTTTGACTCTAATGAGATATTAAAAAAATATTCAAAATATGGGGGAGTGCTGCATTGTTTTAATGCTAGTGAGCTACTTTTGGAGCTAAGTGAATATGGATTTTATTATGGCATTGGCGGTGTATTGACTTTTAAAAATGCTAAAAAATTGGTAAATGTATTGCCAAAAATACCACTTGATAGAATTCTTTTAGAGACAGATAGCCCATATTTAACTCCACACCCATTTAGAGGCAAAAGAAATGAGCCTTCTTATACAAGATTGGTTTTAGATAAAATTTCAGAAATTTTAAAAAGTGATAAAAATATGTTAGAAAATTTAATTTATGATAATACTACAAGGCTATTTAAAGGGTTAATTAGTAATAATATTTAAAATTAATTAATATTAGGGCTTAGATATGAAGTTGAAAAATTTAATCTATATTATATTGATACTCTTAATAAATGGTTGTAGTGTTAGTAGTTTGAACCCCTTTTCTCATAAAGATGAAATTTATTATATTGAGGGTGAAGATATTGAGCCAGATAGAACAATAAGAAGTGGAAATAAACCTATTAAACATCATAAAGGTGGATATACCTCTCCTGCTAGACAAAAAGCAACTATGAAAACATATGTTGTAAAAGGTAGAGTTTATCACCCTACTTATGTTGGAATAGGTGATACTATGACAGGTATTGCTAGTTGGTATGGTCCTAATTTTCATGGGCTTCAAACAAGTAATGGAGAGCAATATAATATGTATGATAAAACAGTTGCTCATAAGACTTGGCCTATGGATACAATGGTGAAGATAACAAACTTAGATAATGGTAAAAGCACCATTGCTAGAATAAATGATAGAGGTCCATTTGTGCCTGGTAGAATTGTGGATTGTTCATATGCTGTTGGTAAAGAGATAGGGATTGACAAAAAAGGAACTTGTAATGTGAAATTAGAGGTTGTTGGATTTGCAGGGAAAATCTATAAACCACAAAAAGGTAAAGAGGCACCTAAAATTAAGCTAACAAATTTTGGTGTTCAAGTGGGGGCTTTTGCAAATATGGATAATGCAAAAAGGGCAAAAGAGAAATATCTTGCACTGGCTGGAAGTGGTAAAAGTGTAGTTATAAAAGATGGTAAAGCTCAAAATGGTATAATCTTACATAGAGTTTATGTGATGGGATTTGGCTCTAAAGAAGAAGCACTTGACTTTATTAATGATAATTCAATTGATGGTGGTTTTGTTATAAGAAATTAGGAGATTTGATGCAAAGTAAAAGTAGAGTTACTAAAGAGACAGATATTTTAGTAGAGTGTAATATATATGGGAGTGGTAAAGCTGATATAGATACTGGTGTTGGCTTTTTTGACCATATGTTGGATGCACTTGCAAGACACTCTTTGATGGATTTAAAAGTTAAAGCCAAAGGAGATTTACATATTGATGCTCATCATACTGTTGAAGATGTAGGGATTGTTTTGGGTAAACTTTTGGGTGAGATTGTATATCCAGCTAAAGGTATTGAAAGATATGGAAATGCAACAGTTGTTATGGATGAGGCAAGTGTAAGTTGTGATATTGATTTGTCAAATAGAGCCTATTTGGTATATGAAGTTCCATTTTATAAAAGCAGTATTGGTGATTTTGATTTAGAGTTAGTTGAAGAGTTTTTTAAATCTGTTGCATTTAATATGCCTTTGAATCTACATTTAATCTACAATAGAGGAGTAAACTCTCATCATATAGCAGAAGCGACATTTAAAGCTTTTGCTGTAGCTTTTAGAAGAGCAGTTACTAAAAATGAAAGAGTTGGAATACCTAGCACTAAAGGTGTTTTATGAGTATTAAACTTTTGGTGCTTGATGTTGATGGGACTATGACAGATGGTAAAATAACATATACTAAAAGTGGAGATGAACTAAAAAGTTTTTGTGTTAAAGATGGCTTAGCAATTAGTAGCTGGATTAGGCTTGGAGGTGAAGTTGCTATAATTACAGGCAGAGAATCTAAAATTGTTGAAAATAGAGCAAAAGAGCTTGGTATAAAATTTTGTTATCAAAAGATAAAAGATAAAGCTTCTAAATTAGAAGAGATTTTAAATGAGTTAAATATAGGTTGGGATAGTGTGGCAGTAATTGGTGATGATTTGAATGATTTTTCTATGATAAAGAGAGCTAATATATCTTTTGCACCTAATAATGCAAGTAGTTATATTAAAAAATGTGTATCAAAAATTCTTACTTCTAAGGGTGGCGAAGGTGCAGTTAGAGAGATGATAGAATATATCTTAGAAGAAGAGGGTAGAGTAGAGGAGTTGCTTAATTTATGGGGCGTAGAGTAGAGATTTTTTTAGTTATTATATTTATAGCTTTATTATTTATATCATATAGTTTTTTAAACAATAGTAATGAAAATAAGAGTATTAAAATAGAGAGTAAAAAAAGCACAGAGTTATCAAATTTTACGCAATATGATATAAATAAAACAGATATTGAGTATAAATTAAGTTCTCCTTATGCTGAAGAGATAGGAGATGTATGGTATGTTAAGAGTCCTAGAATATCTAATGAGCAAATAAGACTTTTAAAATCAGATTTTGCAGTAGCTAAAGGTAAAATTATAGAGTTTATTAAAAATGTAGTTATGCTTAAAAAAGATGGTAAAAAATATAATTCACAAAAGGCTATATATAATAGTATGACAAAGGTAGTATTAACTCCAGATAGATTTAATATATCAAAAGAGTATAATATGGTAAATGGAATCAATTTGGAATATTTTTCAGATAGACAAGTTACAAAAGCCAAGAATGTAAAAGCTACTTTTATTCTAAAAAGAGAATAGATTAAGTTTTTATCTATTTTTGGCTTATAAAAATTTATTAATTTGGGTATAATAAAGTAATTTAATTTAAATGATTAAAGGTATAAGCTTATGAGACATTTATTGATTTTTAGTTTAATATTGGCTTCAGTATTTGCAGGTAGTAATTTAGAGATTACTTCTGATGATTTTTTATATAAAGATGGAGAAAATAAAGCTACATTTATAGGTAATGTTGTAGCTACTCAAAAGAAAAATATTATTAAAAGTGATAAATTAATTGTCTTTTTAGATAGTGATAATGAGGCTAAAAAATATAAAGCAATAGGAAATGTATATTTTGAGATTTCAAATGATAAAAAAGATATCAATGGCACATGCCATACTTTAACATATTTGCCAAAAGAGGATAAGTATATTTTAGTTGGAAATGTAAAGATGGAAGATAGAAGAAATAGTAGAAAAGTATTTGGTGATGAAATTATAATTGATAATAAAAAAGGAACCTCTTATGCAAATAGCAAGAGTAAAAAACCTGTTAAATTTATTTTTAAAGTAAAGAGTCAAAAGTAGTGAAAGAGAGTCCTAGAGTAGTTAAAGCAGAGTTTATTAAGTCTGCACAAGGAATTTTTGATAGTCTTGAAGAGAGTAGAAGTGAAGTTGTATTTATGGGGCGTTCAAATGTTGGTAAAAGCTCTACAATAAATACATTAACCAATAGAAAATCATTAGCAAAAAGTTCAGCAACACCAGGTAAAACTCAATTGATTAACTTTTTTGATATAGAGTATTTATATAAAGATAATAGATATCCTCTATATTTTGTGGATTTACCAGGTTTTGGATATGCAAAGGTATCTAAATCTACAAAAGAGATTTGGCAAAAAAATCTCTTAGAGTATATTAAAAATAGAACTGCAATAAGAATTTTTATACACTTAAGAGATGCTAGACATCCAAATACTCAAATTGATAATAGAGTTGAAGAGTTTTTAAAAGATAATATTAGAGGTGATCAAAAGATATTAACAATCTTTACAAAAGGTGATAAGTTAAATCAAAAAGAGATGAGCAAATTAAAAAGAGATTATCCTAATTCTATAGTATTGTCAAATTTAAAAAAGAGTGGGCAAGATAGAGTCCATAAAGAGATATTAAGCTATATTTTTGGAGTAGAGTTTGATTAAATTAAGAAAAGCAACTCTTAATGATATAAAAAATATGCAAGAGTTGGTAGAAGATGAGGTTAAAAGTGGAGTTATTTTAAAAAGAAGTGATGACGAAGTTGCTACAAATATAAGAAGTTATATATTAGCATTCAAAAACGAAAAACTGGTAGGTTATGGAGCTCTTCATATTCACTCACCTATTTTAGCAGAGATAAGAAGCCTTATAGTAGCTAGTGAAGCTAGGGGTTTAGGAATTGGCAAAATGATAGTTGAATATACCATCAAAGAGGCACAAGAGCTAGGGGTAAAAGAGATATTGGTATTAACTTATATTGCAGATTTTTTTAAGAAATTAGGATTTAAAGAGATTCAAAAAGAAGATATTCCAGATCATAAGATTTGGTTAGATTGTGTTAAATGTATTCATTTTCCAGTATGCAATGAAGTATCACTAATTTATAAATTATAAATCTTAATTGGAGATGTAGTTAGGTGAAAGAGAGAATAATAGATTTTTTAATATTTATTTTTTGGCTAACTACTGTTATAGTTTATCCTATGCTTGTTTCTATATATGTAACTATGCCTTTATTTATAGGTTTTGCTGGATTGATGTTGATTTTGGGTATAGATGAGGGTAGGATATGGCAGATAATATTGAGTATATTATATATGATTAATTTGGAGATAAATTTATCACTTCCGCTATTTTTAATACCAACTTCAGTTGCTATATATATGCTTTTTTTTAAAAACAAATTGAGTTTATTAAAACTTTGTCCTATATGTATAAGGATTGCTACTGTTATTTTTATTAATATTATTTACTTTTTTTTGCTTTATTCATATGACTTTGTTCAATCTCAAAATAGTGTTAATTATGATTCTTTTTTACTATTTACTTTTATATATGATATTATTGCGGCGGTTTTAATATGAAGTATAAATTTATAGTTATTATTATGATTATAGTATGGAGTCTTTTGATAAATAGGCTTTATAAAATAAGCATTAAAGACAACTTCTATTATGAGCGTTTAGCAAAAGAGAATATTGAGCAAAAGAGTAGTATTAAACCAACTCGTGGAGAGATATATGATAAAAATGGAAATATATTAGCTAGTAACTCTATTGGTTTTTCCCTAGCTATAAAACCACATCTTAAGCTTGAATCTAAAGAGTTTAATCAAACAATTTCACTAATAAAGAAATCCTTTAAAAATATTGATATAAAGTTATTAAAAAAGGTATATAAAAAAAAGAATTCTCCATATAATCACAAATATATACAAGTTATAGATTTTATTCCATATTATGATATGATAAATGTATATCCAGAACTAACTATTAATAAAAATATAAAAGTAGAAGCTGCTACAAAAAGGGTTTATCCTTATGGTAAATATACTGCTCATATAATTGGATATATTGGGAAAGCAAATAAAAAAGAGGTTGCAAAAGATAAGGTTGTTAAAGAGGTAGGCAAAATTGGAAAAGCTGGTTTGGAGAGATATTATAATAAAGTTTTAGAGGGTGAATTGGGTTATAGGATAGTTAAAGTAAATGCTTATAATAAAGAGCTTGAAGAGTTAGGATATAAAGCTCCTAAAGAGAATAGAGATATAAAATTAAGTATAGATGTAGATTTACAAAAGTTTATATATGATACACTTGAAGATAAAGCAGCAGTTGTAATTGTAATGAAAACAAGTGGAGAGTTATTAGCAGCAGTTAGCACACCTAGTTATGACCCAAATTTATTTGTAGATGGAATTAGCCATAAAGAGTGGAAAAAGATTCAAAGCAATTTAGAACATCCCTTTACAAACAAATTAGTTCATGCTTTGTATCCTCCTGGTTCAACAATAAAAATGGGAGTTGCTTTAGCTACTGCAAAAGAGAGTGGAGAGTTTGCATTAAAGCATGAGTTTTGTAGAGGTTTTATAAGGATTGGTAAAAGTAAACATAAATTTAGATGTTGGAGTAGGTGGGGGCATGGTGATGTAGATTTGAGAAAATCTATAAGAGAGAGTTGTGATGTTTTTTATTATAATAAGGCATTACATATTGGCATTGATAAATTATCAAAAGATTTAAATCTCATAGGACTTGGAGTAAAAACTGGTGTTGATTTGCCAAGAGAATATAAAGGGATTATTCCAAACAAAAAGTGGAAGCAAAAAAGATATAAACAACCTTGGTATAAGGGTGAGACTGTAATAGCTGCAATTGGTCAAGGATATGATAATGTAACAGTTATGCAAATAGCTAGATATACTGCATTTTTAGCAACTGGATATCTAGTAACTCCCCACTTTGCAACATTAATTGATGGTAAGCCATATGAAGAGAAATCTAAAAAGATAAATTTTGATAATAATATATTTAATATAATCAGAAATGGAATGTATGATGTGGCAAATAATAAAAGAGGAACAGCATATAAAGCTTTGCATAATCTTCCAATAGTAGTAGCTGGTAAAACTGGAACAGCTCAAGTTACTTCAATACCTCAAGATGTTAAGAAGAGAGCTAAAGAGGAGGATTTAGCATATTTTCATAGATCTCATGCTTGGCTAACTACATATGCCCCTTTTAAAAACCCAAAATATATAGTCTCTATTTTGGTTGAACATGGTGGGCATGGCGGAAGCACTGCAGGACCAATTGCAGCTAAAATATATAGATGGTTATATCAAAAAGGCTATTTTGGTAAAAAATCAAAAGCCTACCTATTAAAAGAATTATATTAATATATAAAGGATTTTATTGAAAAAGGTAATACTATTTGATTTGGATGGGACTTTAATAGATTCTACTGAAGCTATTGTTGATAGTTTTCTTTCTACTTATAAAAATTTCAATATAAAGCCCCCCAAAATAGAAGATATTTTAACACAAATTGGGCATCCACTATATGATATGTTTGTAAATTTAGGAATTGATAAAAATGAAGCAAATAAGTTTGTTTTAGAGTATAAGAAAAATTATAGACAAATACATACCAAAAAGACTAAGTTAATCAATGGAGCAAAAGAGGCTGTAGAGTTAGCCTACAATAGTGGAGCAAAACTTGGAATAGTAACTACGAAAACTGGAAAATACTCAATAGAATTAATGGAATATTTTGGTTTGATGAAATATTTTGATACATTAATTGGAAGTGAAGATGTAAAAAAACATAAACCAAATCCTGAACCAATATATAAGGCTCTAAAAAATTTAAATGTAACAGATAGTAGCAGTATATATATGATTGGTGATACCTGTATGGATATGTTAGCTGCAACTAGTGCGGGTATATTAGGTATTGGAGTAGAATTTAAATATACTCCAATAGATAAATTAAAAGAGTGTAGTAAAGTAATATATAGTGGTGTTTTTGAAGCAGTAAGTAATATTTTAGATAATAAAATATAATTAACAAGCCCTCTTTAAGTTCAATTTATTACAATAGATTAAACTTTAAAAATTATAGGAGAGATTATGACTGAGATTAGATGGCATAGCCGTGCTGGTCAAGGAGCAGTAACTGGTGCAAAAGGCTTGGGAGATGTTGTAGCGACAACTGGTAAAGAGGTTCAAGCTTTTGCACTATATGGTTCAGCAAAAAGAGGTGCAGCAATGCGTGCATATAATAGAATTGATGATAAACCTATATTGAACCACGAAAAGTTTATGCTTCCTGATTATGTGCTTGTAATAGACCCAGCACTTGCATTTACAGATAATATTACTGAAAATGATAAAGGAACTACAAAATATATTATTACTACTCATTTAAGTAAAGATGAATTAATTAAAGAGATTCCAGAATTAGCTGATAAAAAAGATAGAGTTTTTGTTGTAGATATGATTCAAATTTCACTTGATACAATTGGAAGGTCAATTCCAAATACTCCGGCTTTAGGAGCTTTGGTAAAAGTTTCAGGTATGTTTGAATTAGATTTCTTTTTAGATTCTATGAAAAGAGTGCTTTCAAAATTCCCTCAAAAAATAATTGATGCAAATATGGAAGCAATTACAAGAGCATATAATGAAGTTAAATAAAAGGATATAGATATGAGTAAAGGTGTATTAGCAACAGAAAAAAGAGGAGTAAGAGAGCTGGGTGCAGAAGAGCATGTAGGTTGGGATGAAGTTCCTCAAGGTGTAATATTAGAGTCTTTTGAAAAAGAGTTACCAGATAATGTAGCACATATTAGACCAGAAGATAGACCATATAGCGATTTTAATTCATATACTGCAACTGTTGCATCATGGAGAGTTATAAAACCAGTTTACAATAGAGATATATGTATTGATTGTCAAAATTGTTGGGTATGGTGTCCTGATACTTCTATTATCTCAAGAGATAAACAGATGATTGGTATTGACTTAGACCACTGCAAAGGATGTGGTGTATGTGTTGAGGTTTGTCCTACAAATCCAAAATCACTTTTGATGTTTGCAGAATCAGAAGATACAGAAGAGGCTCTTGCAAAATGGCCAGAAAAAAAGAAAAAAAGTAAATAAGGATTGATAATGGCAGAAAAAATGGAATTACAAAAGATTGAAGTTTGGGATGGAAATTATGCAGCATCACAAGCATTGAGACAAGCACAAGTTGATGTTGTTGCAGCTTATCCAATTACTCCATCTACTCCTATTGTTGAAAATTATGGAACTTATGTTGCAAATGGTTATATTGATGGTGAATATGTAATGGCTGAGAGTGAACATGGGGCTATGAGTGCTTGTGTTGGTGCTGCAGCAGCTGGTGGTAGAGTGGCTACTGCTACTAGTTCTCAAGGTTTTGCACTTATGGTAGAGGTTTTGTATCAAGCTAGTGGTATGAGACTTCCTATAGTTTTAACTGTTGTAAATAGGGCTTTAGCATCTCCATTAAATGTTCGTGGAGACCATTCTGATATGTATCTAGGTCGTGATAGTGGATGGATTCAAATTGATGCATTTAATGCACAAGAGGCTTATGATTTAACACTTTGTGCATTTAAAATTGGTGAAGATATGAGTGTTCGTCTTCCTGTAATGGTGCATCAAGATGGTTTCTTAACTTCACATACTGCTCAAAATGTTCATACACTTGATGATGATACAGCATATAATTTTGTAGGTAAGTATCAACCATATGAAGAGATGCTAGATTTTAGTAAACCAGTAACTTATGGTGCCCAAACTGAAGAAGATTGGCATTATGAGCATAAAGCAAAACAAAATAAAGCACTATTTGATAGTAAAGATGTTATTGAAAAAGTATTTAAAGAGTTTAAAGATTTAACGGGTAGAGAGTATAAAAGAGTTGAGAGCTACAATATGGAAGATGCAGAAGTAGCAATTGTTGCACTTGGTTCAACTGTAGAAACATTAGTATATGCTGCTCAAAAATTAAGAGATGAAGAGGGACTTAAAGTTGGAGTTGTAGCTCCAAGAGTATTTAGACCATTCCCATTTGATGAAATTAGAGAAGTTTTAAAAGATGTAAAAGCAGTAGCTATCTTAGATAGATCTGCTCCAATGGGTGCAATGGGTGCTTTATTTAATGAAATAAGTGCTGCTATGTATACAACTACTTCTCGTCCAGTTATAAATAACTATATTTATGGATTGGGTGGAAGAGACTTCTCAGTAGATGAAGCAATTAGAATATTTAAAGAGGCAAAAGCAAATGCTGATGCAGGACATTTAACAACACCAGTTTTACAATTTAGTGGTGTAAGAGGTCCAAAACTTGGATTCTTTGAAACAAAAAGGGGTTAATAATGGCAATTACAAATATTAAAAATTTAAAAGAGTTTTCAACGGCAAATGAAAGATTTGAGGGAGCGCACTTACTATGTCCAGGATGTGCTCACTCTATGATTGTAAGAGAGTTAATGAATGCAACAGATGACAACCTTGTTATTGCAACAAACACTGGTTGTCTTGAAGTATCAACAGCAGTATATCCATATACATCTTGGGATACAAGCTGGATTCATATTGGATTTGAAAACTCAGCAAGCGCAGCAAGTGGTGCTGAGGCAATGTATAAAGCAAGAAAAAGAAAAGGAACTCTAAAAGATCCAGATGCACCAGTTAAATTTGTTGCATTTGGTGGTGATGGTGCAACTTATGATATTGGTTTTCAATGGCTTAGTGGTGCCGTTGAGAGAGGTCATGATTTTACATATATATGTTTAGATAATGAAAACTATGCAAATACTGGTGGACAAAGATCTTCTGCAACTCCTATTGGTGCTACAACAACTACTGCAAAAGCTGGTCGTGTAAGTTATGGTAAAAAAGAGAAGAAGAAAGATATGGTTGCAATAATGGCAGCTAATGGAGCTGTATATAGTGCACAATTAGCACCAAA
>CAYPVY010000022.1:0-13637 GCA_964414305.1 uncultured Nitratifractor sp. | reverse complement strand
TTTGATGAAAAGAGTATCACTCCATCTTTTACAAATGAAAAAAAATCATTAGAGAATCTCAATAAACTTTTAATTGAACTAAAAACTAAGATATATTAAACAACCACTTAGTTTGAAACTTTAAGAATATACTCTAAAAAGAGTATTTTAATAATTTTTAGCATTTTGGAATTCTGCTACTTCAGTATCAACCATAGCATCTATCATTCTTACATATAAATCATTTATTAAGTTTGGGGATAAATCAAGCTCTATTGCTCTAAGTCTCA
This sequence comes from uncultured Nitratifractor sp., assembly GCA_964414305.1. Taxonomy (GTDB): domain Bacteria; phylum Campylobacterota; class Campylobacteria; order Campylobacterales; family Sulfurovaceae; genus JAADEQ01. The sequence continues at coordinate 13,368 of CAYPVY010000022.1, read as the reverse complement.
TTCTATCTATTACGCTATCGATTCTATCTTTTGCTTTTATCTCATCAATAGAGTTTTTAAAATGTGCAATTTGTTTTATATATGCATTTCTTGCTGCTATTAGTTCTACAATCTTATCATCAATTTTATCAATCTCTTCTCTAGCTTCCTCTAGAGTATTGCATTTTTTAATCTCCACAAAAAGCCTCCTTTTTGTTATTTTTAAAAATTATACCATTTTTAAATCTTAATTAGTTACTTTTTGGATAAAATATTAAAAAATTTTTTATAAAAGGTTTTAAATGAGCAATAATTGTGAAAAAGCTTATATTACCACTCCAATATATTATGTAAATGATGTTCCGCATATTGGACATGCTTATACAACTATAATAGCTGATACTTTGGCTAGATATTCAAGGCTTATAGGGCTTGATACGCTATTTTTAACTGGAACTGATGAACATGGTCAAAAGATAGAACAAGCAGCGGCTAAAAAGGGTAAAACTCCAAAAGAGTATGCAGATGAGATTAGTGCTAAATTTAAATCTCTTTGGGATGAGTTTGAGATTAGTTATGATAAATTTATTAGAACTACTGATGAGTATCATAAAATTGGTGTTCAAAAAGCATTTGAGGTAATGTTTGAAAAAGGCGATATATATAAAGGCACATATAAAGGGCACTACTGCATAGGCTGTGAGACATTTTTTACTCAAACACAACTTGTTGATGGAGAACTTTGTCCAGATTGTGGTAGAGAAACTACAATTGTAGAAGAAGAGAGCTATTTTTTTAAACTATCTAAATATCAAGATAAATTATTAGAGTGGTATAGAGCAAATGAAAAATCAATAATACCAAAAGCCAAAAAAAATGAAGTTATGCGTTTTGTTGAAGATGGTTTAGATGATTTGAGTATTACAAGAACTAGTTTTGATTGGGGAATTAAATTGCCTAAAAGTATAAATGACCCAAAACATGTAATATATGTATGGCTTGATGCATTGATGAATTATATTACGGCTCTTGGGTATGGAAGCGATGAAAAAGATATGGATTATTGGCCTGCAAGGGTTCATTTAATTGGAAAAGATATCTTAAGATTTCATGCAATATATTGGCCTGCATTTTTAATGAGTCTAGATTTGCCACTTCCTAAGCATATAGCAGCTCATGGCTGGTGGACAAGAAATGGCGAAAAGATGAGCAAATCTAAAGGCAATGTAATAAACCCAAAAGAGGTAGCAGATGCTTATGGCTTAGAAAATTTTAGATACTTTATGCTAAGAGAAGTTCCTTTTGGCGGAGATGGAGACTTTAGCCAAAAAGCTCTAATAGATAGAATAAACTCAGACCTTGGGAATGATTTGGGAAATCTTTTGAATCGTTTAATAGGTATGAGTGCTAAATATAGTGAAGGTAAAATAGATAGCACAAATGTTAAAAAATATTATGAAAATGAATTAAATGAAGTAGAAGCACATATACAAAATTTAGAGCCTTTATTATTTGATATGCAGCTTCATAGATATCTAGAAGAGCTATGGAAACCTCTATCAATAGCAAATAAAGCTATAGATACATATCAGCCTTGGGCTCTTATGAAAGAAGGAAGAGTAGAAGAGGCTTTGGCACTAAATGGTCTTATTGCAAATATATTAGCAAAAGTGGCTATTATGCTACATCCTGTAATGCCAAAAACAACTCAAAAAATAGCAGATGCACTAAATTTCAAAATAGATACAAATAGCTATAAGCAAATAATTAAGAATAAAGAGTTATTAAGAGAGTTTACAATTACAAAAATTCCTCCTCTATTCCCAAGAATAGAAGAGCAATTAATGCAAGAGCCTAGCAAGAAAGAAGAGCCTAAGAAAGAGAGCAGTGATAAAAAAGATAAAAATAGTGATGATAAAATAGGCTTAATTACTATTGATGAATTTTTCAAAACAGAGCTTAAAATTGGAACAATAATAGATGCTCAAGAGGTTCCAAAGAGTAAAAAGCTTCTAAAGCTACAAGTAGATTTAGGAGAAGAAAAACCAAGACAAATCATAGCTGGTATTAAAGAGTGGTATAAGATAGAAGAGTTAATTAATACTCAAGCTTGTGTAGTAGCAAACCTAAAACCAGCAAAATTAATGGGTATGCTAAGTGAAGGTATGCTACTAGCGGCAAAAGATGATGATGGCTTAAGCCTTATTCGACCTCAAAAACCAAAAAAAGCAGGAACAAAGATATCTTAATGACAATAGAAAATATTATAAATATTATTGGTGGGCAGATTGTAAATAATCCAAAAGTTCAAAAAGTAGAATCTGCCACTATATATCCTTCTAAAGTTGAATTGGGCGACCTTTTTTTTGCAACAAACCACGATGACATTCAAAAAGTTATCCAAAAAGGTGCCTATGCAATTGTATTTGAAGGAGATATTCCAAAAATATCTGATGAAGAGATAGTCTATATTCAAGTAGATTCTATTAAAGAGGCTACTTTGAAATTTTTAAGATATGTAACTATACAAAAAGAAAGTAAAATATATCTATTTGAAGATATTGAAATATCACTTCTAAAACAAATAACTTTTAGAAAATCTAAAGTTTATACAATTTTGAGTGATGATTGGAAGAAAAATTTTGAGACTATATTAAATAGTGATTATGAGATATTTATTACTAATAATAAAGATATTGCAAAAACAATTTCTCCTAATTATCATATAGTTGAAGATTTGGCTCAAGGGTATATAATATCAGACTCTCTTCTTAAGACAACTTTTAAATTAGAAAAATATGTATATCAAGATTTAGAGATTCCACCATTTTTTATTGATAATTTACGGAAAGTTGTAGCATTTTGCAAAGAGTATAATATAGCATATGATATTAATAGAATCAAATATACAAAAGAGTTTAAGCCATATTTTGTAGATAAAAATTTAAATATTTTGCCTAGAGGCTCAAGTGATAGAGTCTTGATATTTACCTATCTTTTATCTGTTGTAAATGACTCTATTGAATATCTAAAAAAAGAGGGAAGATGGATTAAGAGACTAACACTTACACCACCTAAAGTTAAATTAGAAAGCAATGATAAACCAAGATGGTATTCTAATATACAAGAGGCAAAAGAGATTTTAAAAAACGAGCATTTTCATTATGCATTTTGCTATAATCTAAAGCCAGAAGAGATATTAAATAAAGATTCAAGCAATATTAATCTTTTTGATTGAGATTTTGAAGCAAAATCTCATTTGTAGGGTATGCAAACTCTAGCTCAGATTCATCTATAATTTTTATAATCTTTTTAATAACATCTTGTTTTACCCTTAGCCACTCCTCCCAATTTACAGATATAGAAAAAGCATATATCAAAATATTTAATGAGTATGATGAAATCTCATCTAAATATACCAAAAGCGTCCTTCTTACACCATATTTATCTTCTATATTAAATAGACCATCTTCGTGTAATTGATTCATCTTTTTAAGATATTTAACCTTATTAACATTTACAATATCTGGATGGGAATGAAGCATCTCATATATCTCATATAAGACTCTATCTAACTCTTTTGTATTTGATGTAAATTTAATAGGAATATGAAACTTAATTCTTCTACCAATCAATCTTTTAGACCAATTTTTGATGTAATCATTTGCTAATTTTGAGTTTGGTATTGTAACCATTGCATTATCAAAAGTCCTAATTTGAGTAGAAGTGAGTCCTAGTTCTGTAACAAATCCTTCTATTTCTCTAGTCTCTATCCAATCGCCTTGCCTAAATGCATCTTCACTAATTAGCCTAATTGAGTCAAAAAAGTTTACTAGCACATCTTTTGCAGAAAAGCCAATTATAACACCACCAATACCAAGTGAAGTAATCAAAGCTGTAATATCTACATTTAGCTTACTAAGTATTGCAACAATGGCAATAATTATTATTGTAATTTTTGTAATATTTAAAAGAAGATGAAATAACTCTCTTCTTGCTGATTTTTGGCTTTTTATTTTACTATTTAAAGTAGAATAGATTAAAAATTTTGTTATCTCATAAAAAAACCATAATAACAAAGAGAGATTAACAATAAATATAAAAAAATCTAAAACAACATTTATATTAATAATATTTTTTATTGCATTTACAAAGAGATGAAAATAAATTAAATATAAAAAAGGCTTTAAAATTTTATCAACTCTATAATATAAAAATCTATAAAAAACTTTATTTCTATTTATAAATAATCTAAATTTAATTAATTTAATTATATAAGGTGAGAGATACTTAACTAAGAAAATTAATAAAATATATAATACAAAATTTAATACATCAATAATTTTTAGATTAAAAATTGATAAAAATTTTTTAAACAAAGGTGAAGTGTATTTTTCTAATAATAATTCGACTTTTTCCATAGTCTTATTATACATTTATTTAATTAATTATTAAAGATTTTCTTCTATCTATAATAAAATATAAAATTAAACTTAAATAAATATATTAATCTATTAATAAAGCATTTATTTAAAAAATTTTAAGTATCATTAAACATTCCTAATCTTTTAGGGTAAAATTAATTTATAGGAGAAAAAATGAGCAAGTTATCTACTTTTGGTAAATCTTTAATTGCTTCAGCAATTTTAGGAACTAGTGCGTATGCTACTGAGTTTATTACAATAGGAACAGGAGGAGTTACAGGAGTTTACTATCCAACTGGTGGTGCAATATGTCGTATGATGAATAAGCACAAAAAAGAAACAGGTATTAAGTGCACCGTTGAGAGCACAGGAGGAAGTGTATATAATATCAAAACTATTAAAGCTGGTGAGCTAGATTTTGGTATTGCACAATCTGATATAGTTTATCAAGCAAGTAAAGGTGAAGGTAAATTTAAAGATGCACCATATAAAGATTTAAGAGTTGTAATGTCAATTCACCCAGAGCTATTGACATTAGCTGTTAGAAAAGATAGTGGTATTAAAAATTTCTTCGATTTAAAAGGTAAAGTAATCAATATCGGTAACCCTGGTAGTGGTAATGAAGCTACAGTAAAAATGCTATTTGATACTTGCCAAAAAATGAAACTATCAGATATCAAAGCTGAGCAATTAAAAGCTGCTGAGTGTCCTAATGCTCTAAAAGATAAAAAAATTGATGGTTACTTCTATATGGTAGGACACCCAACAGCAAACTTTAAAGATGCTGCAAATTCTACTGCAATTGATCTAATATCACTTAAAGATGTTCCAGCAGCTCAAAAGCTTGTAAAAGAGAAACCTTACTATGCTTGGGGAACAATTCCAAAAGGTATGTATAAAGGTGTTGACCATGATACAGTAACATATGGTGTTAAAGCTGTATTAGTAACTAGTGCTAAAGAGAGTGATAAAGCAGTTTATACAATGGTAAAATCTATTTTAGATAACTTTGATGCTTTCAAAAAGTTACACCCAGCTTATAAAAATTTAACAAAAGAAGATCTTTTAAAAGGATTTGACCACGCTCTTTTACACCCTGGTGCAGTAAAAGCATTTAAAGAAGCAGGTATTTTAAAATAATTTAACTCTTCTTAAGAGAGCTTTTGCTCTCAATCTATCAAATTAAACTATTACTTAAAGGACTCAATATGGGTTTAAATAATGACTTAAAAAAAGCCGAATATGAAGCCACTCATTCAATGCATATTGATAAAAATATTGAAGAAGAGATTATAACAGAACTTGAAGGGCAAAGAAACTTTAAAAGTGGTTATCAATATTGGTTAATTGCAATTATAGCTTTTGCTTGGTCAATATTTCAGCTGTATGTTTCATATTATCCTGTAAATTCTACCATAGTTAGAAGTATTCACCTAGCATTTGCTATGATTTTGGCCTTTTTGATATATCCATCAAGAAAAACACCTAAAAAGTTACAAAACATCACACTCTTAGATTATATTTTTGCAATAACTGGTGGTTTAGGAGCAGCATATATTGCAATAGATTATGTATCGCTGTCAAATAGAGTTGGAGACTTTTTACAAAGAGATTTTATCATAGGTATAATTTTTATGATTTTGCTACTTGAAGCTGGTAGAAGAGTAATTGGACTAGCCCTAAGCATAGTAGCAATAGTATTTTTAGCTTATGATAAATTTGGGCAATATTTGCCAGATATAATATCTCACAAAGGGGCTTCAGTAAACAAAATAATCTCTCAAATGTATTTGACAACAGAAGGTATTTTTGGAGTGCCTCTTGGAGTATCTGCTGGTTTTGTATTTTTATTTGTTCTTTTTGGTGCTTTGCTTGAGAGAGCTGGTGCTGGAGAGTATTTTATCAAACTAGCTTATGCTATGCTTGGGAAATATAGTGGTGGTCCAGCAAAAGCTAGTGTTGTAGCTAGTGGATTAACTGGTATTATTAGTGGTAGTTCAACTGCAAATGTTGTAACAACTGGTGTATTTACAATTCCTCTAATGAAAAAGAGTGGATTTCCACCAGAAAAGGCAGCATCAGTAGAAGTTGCAGCATCAACTAATGGACAACTTATGCCTCCAGTTATGGGAGCAGCAGCATTTATTATTGCAGAATTTTTAGGCTTGGCATATACAGATGTAATTATTGCTGCAGCAATTCCTGCAATTGTTAGCTATATGGGACTTTTATATATTGTGCATTTAGAGTCAAAAAAACTTGGTCTAAAGGGTGAAGACCCAAAAAATCTACCTCCAAAATGGGGGACTTTTATTCGTGGAATTCACTATCTAATACCAGTTATATATTTGATGTATGTTTTGATTGTTTTAAGAGAATCTGCACAATCAGCTGCTTTTAGTGCAATTTGGATGCTAATGATTATTATGATTATACAAAAGCCATTTATATCTCTTGTTATTGAGAAAAAAGGAGTATCAATAGATGATTTTAAAGAGGGCTTTATAGATATATTCCACGGTATGGTAAATGGTGCTAAAAATATGGTTCCAATTGCTCTTGCAACTGCAATTGCTGGTATAGTTGTAGGAAGTATCACACTAACTGGAATTGGTCAAGTATTGTTAGATGTAATTGATACTCTATCTAATGGAAATATTATAATTGTTCTAGTGCTAACAGCTCTAATATCTTTAATACTTGGTATGGGGCTTCCAACTACTGCAAACTATATTGTTGTATCATCACTAACTGCTCCAATCATTTTACAATTAGCAAGTGATAATGGATTTTTAATTCCAGCAATTGCTGCTCATCTATTTGTATTCTATTTTGGTATTTTAGCTGATGATACACCTCCAGTTGGAATAGCAGCATATGCAGCAGCAGGAATTGCAAAATCAGACCCAGTAAAAACTGGTCTTCAAGGCTTTGCTTATGATATTAGAACAGCAATTTTGCCATTTATGTTCTTTTTTAATACAGAGTTATTATTAATTAGTGGAGTAGAAGATGGGGATTGGAATAGATTTACATTTATTACAAACCCTATAGATATAATAGTAATATTTATTGTAGCTATGCTTGGTATGTTTAGTTTTGCAAGTGCAATTCAAGGATACTTTATTAAGCACAATAATTTAATTGAAAGATTACTTTTCCTTATTGCAACTCCACTATTTTTTGTTCCAAATCTATTAGTGGAGTATCTTCATTTCCCAAATAAATATATATGTTATGGTATAGGTATAGCTATTTGGATAGTTATATATATCTGGCAAAAAAATCGTAAATAACTCATAGATTCTCTATCAAATATGATAGAGAATTTTTGCTACCTAACTTGCAAAATTATCTCTACTTTCATTTTATAATTATCTATATAATAAAAGGAGGTAGAGATGAAACTAGAAAAACTTGACAATATGCTATTAATTGTTGGCAACCTAGGCGAATTGAAAATTTATAAAATCAAATATCAGCTAGATATAAATCCAAAAGATAATTTTCATACATCACATAAACATCACAAAGGAACAATACAAGAGCATTTAGAGTTTGAATTAATATGTGATGAAAATTTTATAGATGCTCACAAGAATATTTCAGATATAGTTACAGACAAAGAAGGACACTATGAAGGTCCATTTGGAAGTGCTAGTGGAGAAGCACATAATCTAGAATTAACAATAGAAGATAGAATTTTACATCTAATTGCTAAACATATAAATAGTGTTTTAAAAAGTAATGATTTTGAAAAATTTATACTTGCTTTTCCAGAGGAGCACAATAGTTATCTTTTAAATTTAATAGAACAAAAAGATAAATTATATAAAAATATTGAAGAAAACCTAGTTAAAAGTAGACCAGAAGATATTATAAATGAGTATATTATAAAGTAGTTAATCAACTACTTTATTAATGCTTTGAAGTCATTTAATTCAAATAGTAATAGATTTTTTTCATTTAATTTATGCATTTCAGATGAAAATCCACTTTTTGAGAATAGTGTAAAATAGTCTATATCTAAATTAGAGTTAATTGCTTTGTTTTTTAATTTAAGTAATTCTGATTTTACAACCGGTCTATTTTTGTATTTGCATTCACCCAAAATCAAACTATCATTGCTAGATTTTGCTAATATATCAAACTCACTAAATCTATCCCAATATGAAGCTATCTCTACAATCTTACCATATTTACTAAAACTTAATTTAAGCAATTCTATACTTAATTGCTCAAATACTAAAGATGATAATCTATATCTATTATCATTAAAATTTTGTAGTAATTTATCTATATCTAAATTTTCAATATATGGTTCAACAAACATAAACCAAAATCTATAAAAAGGCTTTTTAAAAAATATTTTAGGCTCTATTCTATAAGACCTTAATTCCTTTTTAACTAGCTGTTTTTCATAGCTTTTGATTGGCTCCTCTCTAGAATCTACAATATATACAATATCATTATTAATTAACTCTTTTAGTATATCATTTCCTAAAGTATGCCCTACCCTAATTTTATCATATATTGAATATACTCTTCCATCACCTCTTGCTAAAGCTATTAAAAATTTTCTAAATGGCTCTTCAAAAACAAAAAAAGGAAGATATTCATATACTATTTTATTTTGTATAATATCGTTAATTGCTGTATCTACACCATTTATTAAGTCTAAATTATCAATACCACCAAATATACTAAAATAGTCAATTATTTCATCAAATCTTAAATATGTGTAGTTTTTGTAGAATTCTTTAAAGAGAGCTCTTATGTCTGTGTCCTACTATATAGATCGCAAAAGCGACCTATCAAAATTATTTTAAAGAGTGAATATATTCAGCTAGTGCTTTAATATCTTCATCACTTAAAGAAGCAACTTGTCCTTTCATTAATCCACCCATTCCGTGAACATTTCTAGTTCCAGCTTTATAACCTTTTAGAGCTTCTTCTAATTTAGCTACATCCCAACCAGCAATTACTTCAGATTTACCAAGTGCTTTGTTTTGAGCTTTATCTCCATGGCAACTTACACATTTAGCAAATAGTGCTTTACCTTTACCAGCATCTGCTTTTGCATCTGCTTTTGGTGCAGTAGCATTTGATTCAGCTGCCATAACTAAAGCTGATGTAAAAATTAATGATAATACAGTTTTTTTCATTATAAATCTCCTTGTTGTTTTTTACAGCTTTATTATAACACTTAAAAAGTGAAATTAAAGTGAATTATTCAAATTTATTTTAAATTTCCTTTAATTTTGTAACGCCTCCAATACTCATCTATATCTTTTTTTAGTCTCAAATCATCTATTAAAATAGGTTTTAGAGGCAAATATTTTTTTAAAAACTCTTCACTCATTACTGAAGTTAGGGGTTGAGGATTTTTACAATAATAAAAAAGAGCTATTTTAAAGTTATTCTCACCACCATATACAATTAATGAATTCATAAAAGTTTTTCTTAAGTCTACTTTTTGCTCTAAATGACAAGCAATACAATCTGTTGTAAAATCAGCTCTTACAAATGTTACTAAAAATATTAAAACTAACTTTTTTAACATTTTATTATAAACCTCGTTCCTATATTTTTTTTAGATTCTACTTCAATTTTTAAGTTATAAAAATCAGCTACCTTTTTAACTATGCTTAGTCCTATTCCAAATCCACCTTCACTATTATTAAACCTACTATATCTTTTAAAAATATCTTCAATACTATCTTCATCAATACCTACACCACTATCTTCAATTATTAAAGTTTTATCTTTTAGTTTAATCATTATCTTACCCCTAAATTTATTATATTTTATGGCATTTGATAAAATATTATCTATCATTCTTGCAAACATTTCTCTATCACCACTTATATAACAATCTTCCAAATCCAAACTCTTCTCAATCTTTTTTGATTCTATATGCATTGAAAAATAATCAACTCTTTCAATTATTAAATCTTTCATATTAAACTCAATATTATCTTTTTTATTAATATTTTCTAAAGTAGTAAATTTAAGGTCTTTGTATATATTTTCTAAAGTCTTAGAAGCTACTTTTATTCTATCTATCTTTTTTTTATCTTTTTTTGGTATTGCATCTTTATCTAACATCTCTATATTGCTATTTATAATTGATATTGGTGTATTAATCTCATGTGTAGTATCTTTTATAAAGCAATCTAATAACTCTATTGAATCTCTCATAGGTTTTATGAAAAGTTTAGCAAGAAAGTATCCAATAATATATAAAATAATCAAAGCAATTAAACCAAATATAGCAATCTTTTTATATACATTATTAATTAGAGTTTCATTTTTTGGAACTTCTATAAATAGATATTTTGCTCCAAGATAATAATCACTTAAAACTTCTACAAAAATTGCATAGTTTTTATTAAAATATAATCTTTTGTTAAAATTAATCTCTTTACTTTTTAAGGTAGAAAAAATCTCTTCATACTCTAAATCATATATAGCACTATTAAATCTATCATCTCTTGGATATTTATTATATTTAGGATAGTGATTATGAAGCCATTTTAGCCTTTTTATTTGCAAAGCTGCAAACTCTTGCATCATACTTTTATATTGTAAATTTATTCTATCAATACTGCTACTATAGTAGATAAAAGATACAGCTATAACCAATACTGTAACCAATAACATATAAATAGCAATAAATCTTCTTAGAGTCTTTTTTTCACTATTTAAGATTATATCGATACCCTCTTTTTTTGATACTCTCTATACTATCTTTGCCTAATAGTTTTCTAAGGTTTTTTATATAAGTTCTTAAAGAGCTATCACTTGGAGTTTCATCATATTCCCATAACTCATTGAATATCTCTTCATGTGATAAAATCTTGCCTTTAGAAGATATAAATATCTCCAAAAGTTTACTCTCTTTTTTACTCAATTTGTGTGAAATACCATCGATTATCAATTCACCTGATAAAATATTAAACTTTATATTATCACTTAACTCATATGATTCATTATTCTTATTATACCTATTTAATATAGCCTCAACTCTTATATATAACTCTTCTAAAATGAATGGCTTTTTAATATAATCTTCTGCTCCAAAATCAAAGCCACTCTTTACATCTTCAATTCCATCTCTAGCAGTTAAAAATATAACCGGAGTCTTCACCCCAAAACCTCTAATACTCTTTAATAGCTCAAAACCATCAAGAGAAGGAATATTTACATCAAAAATTAATAAATCATATCTATTCTCATACAGTTTTGATTCAGCTTCTAATCCATCATATTCACTATCTACTAAAAAACCTTTCTCTTCAAAAAACTCTACTAATGTTTCATTTAAAGAGGGGTCATCTTCTAAGATAAAAATTTTTATTTGGGACATAACAACCCTTTTTTTAAGGGTTATTATACTATAAAATTATATATATTTTGATACTAATGCTGTAATTTGATTTGTAGGTAATGCACCAGATACTCTCTCAACTTCTCTTCCATCTTTAAAAACTATAATTGTTGGTATTGATCTAATACCAAATTGTGCCGATGTTTGTGGAGCCATTTCGGTATTTACTTTTACAAATTGTGCTTTTGGAGATAATAAACTACTAGCTTCTGCAAAATTTGGTGCCATCATTTTACAAGGACCACACCACTCAGCCCAAAAATCGACTACAACAGGCACAGATACACTTGAAATTATATGGTGAAAATCGCTATCATTTGCTTCTATAGGCTTAGCATTTAACAAAGAAGCACCACAATTACCACAATTTGCTTTTGCATAGCTATCTTTTTTAGGTAATCTGTTTATCTTTTTACAGTTTGGACACATAAAACTTATATTACTCATCACTCATCCTTTTATTTTTTGAGTAATTATAAAATAAACTAAGATATAAAGTTGCAACTTATGTAGCAAAATAAGGAGTATATGTGGAGTAAAAGCAGCCTTTATGCTGCTTTTTTATCTTTTTTTGTCTTTTTTTCTTTTTTCATTTTTGAGTCTTTTTTCATATTGTGCTTTTTATCTTTTTTTGATTTAGACTCTTTTTTCATTTTATGCTTTTTATCTTCTTTCTCGTTTTTCATTTTTTTTGAGTCTTTTTTCATTTTACTTTTTTTCTTAGTAGAAGAAGAACTCTTTTCACCATTTAATACATCTTTATAGATATTTTTAGCAATAACTTCACCAATACCTTTAACTTTTGCTAAATCTTCCATACTTTTGATTTTATGGCTTTTTCTATATTTTATAATAGCTTCAGCTTTTTTTTCGCCTACACCTTTAATTTTCATTAAATCCTCTTTTGAAGCAGTTTGAGGATTAAGTGCAAATAACATACCCATACCCAAAACAAATGTTGCAATTGTTTTTCTCATTAGCCATCCTTTATATATAAATATATTTGAATTATATAACAATTTATATTAAATAACTCAAATATATTTATATGTTATTTAAATTTTGTGTAAAAAAAGTGAAAGTAAAGAGCTATAATTAATCTCTTTGCTTTCTTAAAAATGTTGGAGTATCATAATAACTCTCATTATCACCACCAACTATTTTAATAACATTTGGTCTTCTTGCTGGTTGTTCTTTTACACTATTTGCAGTTTTAGGAGCTTTTGTCTCAGATGAATTACTGCTATTTTCACCATCAATACTAGATGATGCATCTTTATCAAAACCAGTAGCAACTATAGTAATTTTAACTTCATCTTCAGCCATTGATACATCAGTAGTTGTTCCAAAGATTACACTAGCATCTTCATGAGCATACTCTTCTATTGTATTCATAGCTTCTGAAATTTGTAGTAATGGATAATCTGGATGAATATGGAAATGAACCAATACACCTTGAGCACCATTAATTGATATATCTCCAAGTAGTGGTGAGCTAATAGCCTCATTTGCTGCATCATAAGCCGCATTAGCACCAGTAGCATGACCTACACCCATAAGTGCCAAACCTTTATG
>CAYPVY010000021.1:0-13725 GCA_964414305.1 uncultured Nitratifractor sp. | reverse complement strand
TCAATATATCTCTCTGGATATTTTAAGAAATCAACAATCTCTTTGACCTCCTCTTTTGCTTCATCAACACCTGCTACATCATCAAATTTTACATTTGGTTTTTCACTATTGATAAGTTTTCCAGCTTTTCCAACGCCAAGTATTCCTCCACCTACACCTTTGCTCATTCTTTTAGCCAAATATATCCATATTGCAAAAAATATTACAATAGGTAAAATTGAGCTAACTAATTCAGTTACAATGCCTCCACCCATAACACCAACATATTTTACATTATGTTCATCTAATAGCTTTACAAATGTTGGGTCATTTGCAGGAATTTTTTCTGCAATATATCTAGTAACTGAACCATCACCTTTACTTAAAGCTTCAATAACAGTTGGAGTGATTTTAAGTTCACTTATTTTGTCTTCTTTTACTAAATTTTTGATATCTGAATAGCTAACTCTTTTGGTTTGGATTATATTTTGATTAGCCGCTGGAGTTAGAGATGTTCCGATATCACCACTACCTATTATAACTTTAAAAATTAATATTACTACTATAGAAAAGATAGCAAATGCTAGTAAGGGATTATCTTTGAAAAAGTTGTTTTTATTATCATTATTTTGATTATTATCCATTTTTATCCTTTTTGTAAATTAGTGTTACCCACTCATCTTTTTTTACTCTTTTTATTAAATTTAAATCTTTAAATGAGTTTGTAACTATATTCTCTTTTTTATCTAAAATTCCTGAAACTATTAAGATACCTTCATCTTTTAAGTGGTTTTTTAGCTCATTTGCTAAAATCTTTAGCACATCTGCTATAATATTGGCTACTACTATATCATATTTTTTATTAGTTTTATTTATAGAACCTATCCAAATTTGACGAAACTCTTTATTGTTGAGTTGAAAATTCTCTATAGCACTCTCTACTGCTAATTCATCTGTATCACAAAGATCAACAACTGCACCTTTATAACTTGAAGCAATAGATAAAATTCCGCTTCCACATCCAACATCGATTACTTCATCTCCACTCTTTACAAATTGGCTTATTGCCATTAGGCAACTATACGTTGTAGCATGATGTCCAGAGCCAAAAGCTAGAGCTGGATTTATTAAAATATTGATTTTTCCTTCTTTTGGAGAATGCCAAGATGGATGTATATAAAACTCTCCAGCCTCTATTGGAGTTATTGAGTCTTGATACTCTTTTATCCAGTCAATATTCTCTTTTTCTTCTTTTGTTATATCTAATTTTATATCTAAATTTTTTAATTTATTTTCTAAAATAGATGTATCATTAGAAGTTCTTAAGATAACACAACCTTTTCCATATTCAACTGCTTCATTAGTAATATTGCTTATATAGTCTGCAATTAAATCTACAAAAGCCTCATCTACATTAACTTTTAATTCTGTATAAGTATCTTTCAAGATATATACCTTTTACTTTTTTAAGAGTGTATTATACTCTTTGTTAATTATAATTAAAATTAATCTTTCTATCTATCAACTTTTTTATTAAAAGTGAATAAAAAAATTAAAATTTATAACTTTTCTCTATTTACATATTTTTTAATATATAATTAATCAAATTTTTGATATTATTAATTATTAAAGATAATTTGGAGTGTGTGGTGGAGAGTGGTAAATTTGTATCTAAAGGTAGTGATAGATTAGATAAGCTACTCTCTAGTGAGTTAAAAGTAAGCAGAAATCAGGTTGAAAAACTTATTAAGAGTGGATTAGTCAAAGTAGATGGCAAAAGTGTAATTAAGCCATCTTTTAAGGTTATTGAAAATATGCAAATTGAGTATATTTTCAAAGAGGCTCCAAAAGAGTCATTTAAAAATATAGATTTAAATATTGATATCCTTTTTGAGGATGATGATATTTTAGTTTTAAATAAGCCTAGTGGATTAGTAGTGCATCCTGCACCATCAGTAAAAGAGCCAACTTTGGTAGATTGGCTAAGACAAAATAATATAAGACTCTCTACAATTAGTGGTGAAGAGAGAAATGGTATAGTTCATAGATTAGATAAAGATACAAGTGGAGCTATATTGATAGCAAAGAGTAATTTTGCTCATGAAGCATTGAGTTTGCAGCTTCAAAATAGAAGTATGGGAAGATATTATGTAGCTATTATTAATTATCCATTAAAAGATAATTGTATTATTAATAAGCCAATAGCTAGAAATCCAAAAAATAGGCTTAAGATGGCAGTAGTAGATGGTGGTAAAGAGGCAAAAACAGCATTTGCCAAATTATCACTATCTAAAGATAATGAAGAGTTGGTTTTAGCAAAGCTCTTTAGCGGTAGAACTCATCAAATTAGAGTTCATTTAAGTAGTATAAATAGATATATACTTGGTGATAATTTATATGCACCCAAAAATGAAATATTTAAAAATAGGATTTTTTTACATGCTAGTTTGTTATATTTCATACATCCTAGAAGTAATCAATTAATAGAGATAGAAGCACCTCTATTTGATGATATGAGAGGTTATATAGATAAAAATTTTAGTAAAGGGTTTGAGAGTGAAAATCTTAAAAGTTATAAAATCAAAGAGTATTTTAAAGATATTAATAGCACTTTTGTTACTATCAGTTGAGGCAAATGCACTTTTTACTAATACTTCATTGCCAAAAATTGTAGGTGTAAAGAAGATTGTTGATAGGGGTGGAATTGGTTTTGAGTGGAGCTCTTTGGCTAAATATCCAAATATTCAAGGTGTTAAAATATATAGAGCAAAAATTGTTAAAGGAAAAAGAGGTCCTTTTGAGAGAGTAGGAGCTGTTGGTAGTAGATTTGCAACTCACTTTGTTGATACTACAGCAAAGGCTGGTATGAGATATTTATATACATTTACAACTTTTTCTGGACTTAGTGAATCGCCATATGGAGAGGTAGTAGAGGTTAAAAGTAAGCCACCATATAGAGCTGTTAAATTTGTTAGTGCAACTTTGGTAGATAGAGGTGTAGTAAAATTATTATGGGTTCCAAATAGTGAGCCTACAGTTACTGAGTATCTAATTCAAAGAAATTGCACTTATGATAATAAATGGCATTTTTTAGCAAGGGTTAAGGGTAGAATTAGTCCAGAGTATATAGATACTAATGCTATGCGTGGATATAAATGTGGTTATAGAATATTTGCAACTGACCCTTTTGGGACTCCTTCATTTTTAGGAAAAGTATTAAGTGTGGAGGTAAAATAGAATGCCTCATATCAAGGTAAAACCATTTAATTTAGATATAATTGATAATAAAGTAAATGGTTTTATTAAGTTTAGAGCTACATCTAATATAAGTGATTTGATTTTGTGTGAATATAAAGGATATAAACTATTTTTAGATATCATTAGAAAAGATAATGAATATCTAATAAAACCAAATAAGATTACTAGATTGGCAAATAGTGATATATTAAAAGAGATATTAAATGGTTTTGCAAAAGAGTTAGATTTGGATATTACTCACTCTAATACCAATCTTAAACCATATAAACCAAAAGTTACTCATAGAGCCGAAAAGTCAATTGAGGATTTTTATGATTTTAAGAGTAATTTTTCTAAGATAAAATTAGAAGTTGGCTTTGGAAGTGGGAGGCATTTGTTATATAGGGCTTTAGAAGAGAAAGATACACTTTTTATAGGAATAGAGATTCATACACCTTCTATAGAGCAGATTTTAAAACAAATAGAGTTAAATAGTATCGAGAATATTTGGATATTAAATTATGATGCTAGGTTGCTTCTTGAGATGTTGCCTTCAAATATTTTGGATACTATTTATGTTCATTTCCCTGTCCCTTGGGATAAAAAGCCTCATAGAAGAGTAATAAGTGAATTTTTTGTAAATGAGGCTTTAAGAGTTTTAAAAAAAGGTGGATATTTGGAGCTTAGAACAGATAGTTTAAACTATTATAAATATTCATTAGAGGTATTTAGTATGCCAAAAAAAAGTTCATTTAGGGTTGAAAAAAATAGAGATATTGAGGTTATTAGTAAGTATGAAGCTAGATGGAGAAGAATGAATAAAGATATCTATACTTTAACTTTGCAATCTCTTGAAGAGTCTAAAGCAAAAGTTTTTGATATAGATTTTGGATTTGAAAATCTTTTATCTAAAAATATAAAACTACCTAAAGATAGTATTGTTGTGGATGACTATTTTGTTCATTTTGGTAAAGAGTGGAGGATAGATGATGGATTTGTAGTTGAGGTATCTTTTGGTAGTTTTAATATGCCTGAGAAGAAGATGTTGGTATGCAAAGATGAAAAGCCTAGCTATCTTCCATCAAATCCAGTAAAGAGTATAGTTAATATGAAGGCTCATAATTTAATAAAAGAGGTGTTAAATGGCAAGTGTAATTAATGCGAACAACTTAACCTTAGCTTATGAGGGTGGAAAAAATATTATTATTAATAATGTAAATTTTACTATACAACAAGGAGAGTTTGTATTTATAACTGGTCCTAGTGGTAGTGGAAAATCTACTCTATTAAAATCAATGTATGGTCAAATAAAGCCTTATGATGGAACATTAATGATTGGTGGCTTGGATATGAGTAGAATAAAAAAAGGGCAATTATTACAGTTAAGAAGAAATATGGGAATTATATTTCAAGATTATAAATTGATAAATGAGTGGACTGTTGAGAAGAATGTTGTTTTGCCTCTTATTATTACTGGATATAGCTTAGATGTTCAAAAGGTTCAAGCAGAGAAATTATTGGCACATGTAAAACTTAGTGAGTATAAAGATAAGTATCCACTTGAGCTTAGTGGTGGAGAACAACAAAGAGTAGGTGTAGCTAGGGCATTATCTAAAAATCCTTTTTTAATCTTGGCTGATGAGCCTACAGGTAACCTTGATGAGTTTTCTTCTGGAGTTGTTTGGGATTTGTTAGAGAATGCTTGTGATCAATTAAATGCAACTGTTGTAGTCGTTACACATAAGATACCAACAATATTTAATATACCATATCGTCATTTTATTATAGAGAGTGGAGGCGTTCATGAAGTCCATTAAGGAACATTTAATGTTTATATTGCCACTTATGGCAATGTTACTAGGGATAGAGTTTATACTCATTTTTAATAGAGTTACTAGCAATTATGAACAAAAGCTTAAAAATGAATATGCAATATTGGTAGTTTCAAAAAAAGAGCTTACTACTCCAATTGCAAGAAGTGCTAGTAAATATATACAAAGTGTTGAAGCTATGAATAGAGAAGAGATTGCAAAAGAGGTAACTTCAGGGATGCAAGATAATGCACTTGTTGCAATATTAAAAGATTTACCATACTTTTATAGAATTCATTTAACAAAATATCTATCATTAGATGAGTTAAAAGATATTAGAGCAAAGCTTAAGAAGATAGATGGGGTTTTAAATGTTGAGATATTTGGAGAGACCTACCACTCTAAGCATACAATGTTTAGACTTGTAAAGATTATTTTGAATATTTTTATACTTATGTTATTTATTGTAAGTTTATTTTTAGTAATTAAGCAGATGGAGGTGTGGCAATTAGCCCACAAAGAGAGAATGCAGATAATGGAGATATTTGGTGCACCTTTGATGTTAAGAAGCGGAGTATTATTTAAGATTGCCTTTATAGATGCTATTATTGCTACTTTACTTAATATATTTATTTTCATATATCTAAAAAGCACTTGGGCTAAAAATAGTGATATAGATTTTATTAGAGATAATCAAGCATCTTTTTTGCATTGGAGTGATTTTATTTTAATGCTTTTTACAGCTATTGTGATTGTGTCTATATCTGTTTTTGTTGTTGCAATAAAATCAAGTGAGGTTCCTCAAAGATGACAAAAGTTATATTGTTTGTTTTAGTAGCAGTAGCTTTTATTGAAGCTAAGTCTCCAAAAGATCTATTTCAAGAAATTAATAAATCAAAAAGTAGTCTAGAATCTACAAATCAAGAAAAGGTTATTACAAACAAACAGTTACAAAAAATTGCTCAAAAGATAAAAAAACTTCAAAGTGAAATTGCTATTTATGATAAGAAGCTTCAAGAGTTAGATAAATTTATCAAACAAGAGCAAAAAAAGTATAAAGAGTCATTAGCTGAGATAAAAGGCATTGATAATATGGTAAAAGAGCTTGATAAAGATATTGATGAGAGAAAAAAAGAGTTTGCAAAGATGTTATCACAACAGCTTGGGACTGAGATTGCCAAAAGTAAAAGTGGTCAAAAGAGTGAAAAGAGTGTAGTTTTAAAAGAGGTTTATACTAGATACAAAAATTATTCTCAACAAGAGTTGCTTAAATTATCTAAAAATATAGAGCAAAAAAAAGCACTAAGAGCAAATCTATTAAAAAGAAGAGATGAGATATCTAAAAATATTGCAGATATTAAATTGAAAAAGAGTATATACAAAAAACAAAAAGCCCAAAAGCAAAAACTTTTAGCAAAATTATCAAAAGAGCAAAAGATATATTCAAAAAAATTAAAATCAATATTTAAAAAACAAACTATTATTAGATTAACATTAGCAAAACTTAATATCTTAAAAGAAGAAGCAGCAAAAGAGGCAAAAAGAAGAGAACTTGAATTAAAAAGAAGAATAAAATCTTTAAAAAATATTAAATTTTCTGATAGTAAGAGTGTAAAAAATGTTGGTGGAGTTAAACAGTATGGAAGTTCATATGTAGCAAATAATATTTATAATTATAGAGGAGCTAAAACGATAGCTCCTCTTAAATCTCCAAAGGTTGTAAAAAGCTTTGGAACATTTATTGACCCAATTTATAAAATAAAATCTCATAGCGATTCATTAACACTTGTTTCAAAAAGTAAAGATAATAGAGTCTATAATGTATTAAATGGTGAGGTTGTATTTGTAGGTAGAAATGCAATGTTGGGTAAATTAATCATAGTAAAACATGCTAATGGATTGCATACAATATATGCTGATTTAGATAAATTCTCTCCATTTATAAAAAAAGGTTCAAAAGTTAAAAAAGGAACAGTTATAGGTAAAGTTAAGAGAAAATTAATATTCCAAGCAACAAAAAATGGAGCATTAATAAACCCAGCTAGATTGATAAAAATTTAGCTCTATTATAAACACTTTGGGTATAATTTCATAATTTATTTATGCAAGGGTGTTTTATGGCAAAAAGAGTTTTAGTAAAATTTTCGGGTGAAGCATTGGCTGGAGAGAATGGTTATGGCATAGATACTGCAATATTAAAATATATTGCAGATGAGATTAAGAGTTTGGTAGATAATGGTATTGAGGTTGCTATCGTTGTAGGTGGTGGTAATATTATTCGTGGTGTAAATGCTGCTAAAGATGGCATAATTAAAAGAACTAGTGGTGATTATATGGGAATGCTTGCAACTGTAATCAATGGTGTTGCAATTCAAGAAGCTTTAGAGAATATAGGTGTTGAGACAAGATTACAATCAGCAATAGATATGCACCAAATTGGAGAGAGTTTTATTGTTCGTCGTGCAAGACGCCATTTGGAAAAAGGAAGAGTAGTGGTTTTCGCAGCAGGGACTGGTAATCCATATTTTACAACAGATACTGCAGCAACTCTAAGAGCTAGTGAGATTGAAGCAGAACTTTTAATAAAAGCTACAAAAGTTGATGGAGTTTATGATAAAGACCCAAAAAAATATGATGATGCTAAAAAATTAGATACAATAAGCTATGATAAAGCATTAGGAGAGCATATTAAAGTAATGGATGATACAGCAATAGCTCTTGCAAAAGAGAATAAATTACCTATAGTTGTATGTAATATGTTTGAAAAGGGAAATTTATTGTCTATTATAAAAGGCGATTTTTCTCAATGTTCAGTAGTTAAATAATTAAGGAGAGTAAGAATGAGATTAGAACAAATAATGGCAAAAGCATTAGAAAGATATGATTTTGATAGATATTTACTTGCAAAAGCAGTTGGTAAAAGAGCAAAAGAGCTTACAAAAGGAGCTGAACCTTTGGTAGATATGAATATCAAAGAGCATAAGGCTTCAGATATTGCAATAACTGAAATTGCAGAGGGTAAGCTTGAGATTATTTTAGAGAAGTAGTATTTGTGGATAAGATAGTTGAGTTAATTTCTAAAATATCAACTGTTGAAGAAGCAATTAAGATTTTAGAGCATCAAATTGAGTTTGATGAAGATATTAAAGATGCTATAGCATTTGCTCAGGTAGCACATGAAGGGCAATATAGAAAGAGTGGAGAGCCATATGTTATACATCCAATCTTAGTAGCTTCGATTGTGGCTTCTACTTCTGCAGATAAAACTATGACTATTGCTGCATTGCTTCATGATGTAGTAGAAGATACAAGCTTTTCTTTAGAAGATATAGAGAGTAGATATGGTAGTGATGTGGCTCTTTTGGTTAAAGGGTTAACAAAAATAGAAGAGCTTAAAGATAGTAAAATAGTTATTACAGACTCAAATAAAAGACTTATTAAATCAGCTCTTAGTTTTAAAAATATGCTTTTAACTTCAATTGAAGATAGTAGAGTTTTGATAATAAAGCTTTGTGATAGATTACACAATATGATGACTCTAGATGCACAACCACCAGCATCGCAAAAAAGAATATCAGAAGAGACCTTAGTAGTATATGCTCCAATAGCTCATAAGTTAGGTATGTCTAAAATTAAAAGATTATTAGAAGACCTTAGTTTTAAATATATCTATCCGCAAGAGTATAAAAAAATTGATGATTATATAAGCTCTCATCTGCAAGATCTAAATCTAAAGTTAAATGATTTTATTGAGAATATAAAAGTTCTACTAAATAAAAATGGCTTTCATAGAGATGACTTTGAGGTAGAAGGAAGAGTAAAACATTACTATTCTATATATATGAAGATGCAAAGAAAAGGTGTATCAATAGAGGAGATTTTAGACCTATTAGCAGTTAGAATTATTTTAAAAGCACCTCTAGATTGTTATAAAACACTTGGAATTTTGCACTTACATTATACACCTATACTTAGAAGGTTTAAAGATTATATTGCTTTACCTAAAGATAACGGATATAGAACTATACATACAACACTTTTTGTTGGTGATACAATTATAGAAGCACAAATTAGAACTTTTAAAATGCATCATATTGCTGAGTGTGGTATTGCAGCTCACTGGAAATATAAAGGTGAAGATGATGATGAAGTTAAATTAGATTGGATTAAAGAGATTTCATCGCAAGATAAGTCAATAGTTGATTTTTATGAGAGTGCAAAAGCAAATCTCTTTAGTGAAGATATAGTTGTATTCTCCCCAAAGGGAGACAAATACACCCTTCCAAAAGGTGCAGTTGTGCTAGATTTTGCATATGCTATACATACGGAAGTTGGCGACTTGGCAACATCTGCACTTATTAATAAAGAAAGAGCATCATTGCTAACACCTCTTAAAGATTCAGATATGGTAAATATTATTACTTCAAATGAGCCAAGGCTTCATTGCTCTTGGATAGATACAGTTAAGACAAATAGAGCAAAAGAGGCTATTCGCTCTATGTGTAATAAAAGGTTAAAAGAGGTAGATTTAAAAGTTGCTTATGAAATATTAGCTACAATTTTTAATTGTAATGTTGTAGAGATAGAAGAGGCTGTAAATGAATTAGGTATTGGTGAAAATATTAGAAAAGTTGTAAATAATTTGGGTATATTAAAATCAAAAATAAAACAAATTGCTAAATATAGAAATGTTAAAGAGGTAAGATTTTGGGAACTTTTAAAAAAAGGATATAAAAAACCACAACTCAAAACCATAAATAAATTTAAATTTTATACAAATAAAAGTATAAATAGTGTAGAGTTTGATTTTTGTTGTCATCCAAAAATTGGAGATGATATTGTTGCATTTTATTTAAGAGGTAATGCAGTAATTCATCATAAATTATGTAAAAAAGCATATAATCTAATAAATAAAAATACAAATGCATTATTTGTTAAATGGAATGTTAAAAAGAGTGTTAGATATAGACTTCTAGTAGCGTTACATAATGAAAAAGGTGCACTTTTAGAGCTTTTAAAAGAGCTTGATAAATTAGACTTAAATGTTATTAATATAGAGCTTGGTATTAAAAGTAGTGATAGTGCTGAGTATTGTAAGATAGAAGTTGAAACTTTATCAGAGAATAATTATAACTTTAAAGATATAATTTCTAAAAAGTTTAAAGTAATAGATTTTATATCTCTAAAAGATGCATATAAAAGTTAAGGAGTTGAAGTGAGTGTTGAAGTTGCCCTAAATGAGATAAAAAGAGCTACAGCAGAGATAATTGGATTTGAGAGTATAGAAAAGTTAGTTAAGAGATACTTTGAAGAGGGTAAGAGCTATAGTGTTAAATTAGGTTTAGATCCAACATCGCCAGATATTCATTTGGGGCATACAGTTATTTTGCAAAAGATGGCTACATTTCAAAAATATGGTGCTAATATACAGTTAATTATTGGTGATTTTACAGCATCTATTGGAGACCCTACAGGAAAGAGTGAGACAAGAAAGGTTTTATCAAAAGAGGAGATTGAAAAAAATGCAGCAACTTACAAAGAGCAGATTTTTAAAGTTTTAGATGAAGATAAAACTCAGGTATATTTTAATTCAGAGTGGTTAGATGAGCTTGGAAGTCGTGGAATGGTGCAATTAACTAGAGAGTATAGTGTTGCAAGAATGCTTGAGAGAGATGATTTTGAGAAGAGATATAAGAGTGGAAAGAGTATATCTATATCAGAATTCTTATATCCTTTGATGCAAGGTTATGATAGCGTAGCACTAAAGAGTGATATTGAAATTGGTGGAACTGATCAAAAATTTAATATTCTTATGGGAAGACATCTACAAAGAGCCTATGGAGTAGGTAAGGAACAAGCAGTTTTATTGATGCCTATTATTGAAGGTTTAGATGGTGTTCAAAAGATGAGTAAATCTTTAAATAATTATATTGGAGTAACTGAAGAGCCAAATAGTATGTTTGCAAAAATTATGTCAATTTCAGATGAATTGATGTGGAGATATTATGATTTGCTCAGTTCAAAAAGTATAAAAGAGATTGAAGAGTTAAAAGAGGGGGTTAAAAATGGGACTCTTCATCCAAAAAGTGTAAAAGAGGATTTAGCTTTTGAGATTACTGCAAGATATCATGATGAAGAAAAAGCACAAAAAGCTAAAGAAGCATTTAATAAACAATTTGCTAAAAAAGAGATACCAGATGATATAGAAGAGTTTAATTTAGAAGATGGAATTTGGATAGCAAAAGCTTTAGTTGAGAGTAAAATAGAGCCTTCAACATCTCAAGCAAGAAGAGATATAAAACAAGGTGCAGTAAAAATAGATGGCAAGAAGGTATCTGATGAGCAGTTAAAATTAAGTAAAGGTGAGTATATTTTACAAGTAGGTAAGAGAAAGTTTGCCAAAGTTAAGGTAGGATAGTAATGGAATTTAAGCCACTAAAAATAAAAAATTATGTAATCGAAAAACCAATAATTCAAGGTGGAATGGGTGTTGGTATTTCATGGGATAGATTAGCTGGAAGTGTTAGTAAAGAAGGAGCATTAGGAGTTATTAGTTCTGTTGGAACTGGTATATATAAAAATAGAGCATATGCTGATAGGGTTTTAGGCGAAGGAAGACCTTATGAAGCTGAGAATTTCTATTCTAAAAAGGCACTATTTAAGATTTTTGAGAATGCAAGAGCAATTTGTGGGGATAAGCCTTTGGCTTGTAATGTATTATATGCTCAAAGTGATTATAATAGAGTTGTTCAAGATGCTTGTGAAGCTGGGGCAAATATGATAATAACTGGAGCAGGTTTGCCTCTATCTATGCCAGAGGCTGCAAAAAATTATCCAGATGTAGCATTAATTCCAATTGTATCAACTGCAAAGGCATTAAAAATACTTTGTAAAAGATGGCAAAAGACTCACAACAGATTGCCAGATGCAGTTATAGTAGAAGGTCCTTTAAGCGGTGGACATCAAGGTTTTAAATATGAGGATTGTTTTAAAGAAGAAAATCAACTTGAAGCAATTTTGCCACCTGTTGTAAAAGAGGCTAAAGAGTGGGGAGATATTCCAGTAATTGCAGCTGGAGGAATTTGGGATAGAAATGATATCATAAGAATGTTTGAACTAGGAGCTAGTGGAGTTCAGATGGGAACTAGGTTTATTGGAACTGTTGAGTGTGATGCTAGTGAAGAGTTCAAAAAAGTTATTTTAAATGCTAAAAAAGAGGATATAAAGCTTTTTAAATCTCCAGTTGGTTATCCAGCAAGAGGTGTTAAAACTAACTTACATAGATTAATAGAAGAAGGAAGAGCCCCTAAAATAAAATGTATATCAAATTGTGTAACCCCTTGTCATAGAGGAGAAGAGGCAAAATTGGTAGGGTATTGTATAGCAGATAGTCTAAGTGATGCATATGATGGTAAATTAGATACTGGATTATTCTTTACAGGTGCTAATGGCTATAGATTAAATGAGATAATAACAGTAAAAGAGTTATTGGATAAATTGATAAATGGTGAATAGATTTTTTTTTGTAATAGTTTTATTAACATTTTCAAATTTTATTTTTGCAAATAATATTTGTAAAAAAATAGATATTAATAATGGCTCTTTAGAGGTATATTTTAAAAAGAGTTTAAAAAAGCATGATATAAAAGCCTCTATTGACAAAAAAAAGAAGAAGTATATATTTGATTTTAAAAATTGTATTTTAGGTAAAGATGTAAAGAGTATTAAGAGTATTAGTGGAGATATCAAATCAATTAGAATAGCTCAATATAAGCCAAAAGTTGTTAGATTAGTAATAGATAGCAAAAAGTTATATAAATTAAAATATCTACAAAAAGATAGTCCAATATTGCATATATCTTTGCCTAAGAATATAAAGATAACTAAAAAAATAGAGCCAAAAAAAAGCAAAAGTATTAGCTCACCAAAAGATTTATTTAATTTCGTAGAAGATGATGTAGATAACAAAAATGGCATAAAAAAAAGTAGTTTAAATTTAAAATATAACTATACTATTATGGTTGATGCTGGTCATGGTGGTAAAGACTCTGGGACATCTTGGATAGGTATAAAAGAAAAAGATGTAGTATTAAGTGTTGCTAAAAAAGTATATCAAAAGCTTAAAACCTTAGGTTTTAAGGTTAAAATGACTCGTTATAAAGATTATTATATAACTCTAAGAGGTCGAATAAAAAAAGCAAATAAAGCTAATGCAGACCTTTTTGTATCTATTCATGCAAATGCAGTCTCTAATAAAAATAGATTAAATAAAGCTTATGGTATAGAGACATACTTCTTGCAAAACACAAGAAATGCAAGAGCTAGAAGAGTAGCTGCAAAAGAGAATGCACAAATGTTAAAAGAGATGGATAGAACTACTCAAGAGGTTTTATTAAATACAGTTTTTACCGGTCCAAAAATACTTTTATCTAACAGATTAGCTATAGATGTTCAAAAAAATATTCTAGCATCATTAAAGCATAGATATAAAAATATTAAAGATAATGGAGTAAGAGGTGGACCTTTTTATGTTTTGGTAGGTGCAGAAATGCCAGCTATCCTAGTAGAAATAGGCTATTTATCTAATCCTATGGAGAGAAAAAGATTATTAAATAAAAAATATCAAGATAGATTAGCAAATGGTATAGTAAAAGGAATCATATCTTATTTGAAAAATAGAGAAAAAGAGTTAGAGTAG
>CAYPVY010000020.1:0-14459 GCA_964414305.1 uncultured Nitratifractor sp. | reverse complement strand
CATCTTGGCAAAAATACAAGCTCTACAATTATCTCTAAAGGTATTAGTGCTATGAAGGGTCAAAATACTTATAGAGGGCTTGTGAAGATTGGAGCAAATGCTGATGGTGCTAGAAATTATAGTGAGTGTGATTCGCTATTAATTGGTGATAAGTGTGGAGCACATACATTCCCATATTTAGAGAGCAAAGACTCAATAGGGCAGGTTGAGCATGAAGCTACAACTACAAAGATTAGTGATGAGCAATTGTTTTATTTGCGTCAAAGAGGTATAGATGAAGAGGATGCAGTAAGTATGATTGTTCATGGATTTTGTAAAGAGGTATTTTCACAACTGCCTATGGAGTATGCAGTTGAAGCAAGAGCATTATTAGAATTAACATTAGAAGGAAGTGTTGGATGAGTAAAATTTTAGAGATAAAAGATTTAAAAGCAAAAATAGGTGATAAAGAGATTTTAAAAGGATTAAATCTTGACTTAGAAGAGGGCAAAGTGCATGCAATTATGGGTCCTAATGGGGCTGGAAAATCTACTCTTTCTAAGTCAATTGTAGGGCATTATGATGTTGAGGTAACAGATGGAGATATTATTTATAAGGGAGAGTCTATTGTAGATAAAGAGCCAGAAGAGAGGGCTTTAGATGGTATATTTTTGAGCTTTCAAAACCCAGTTGAGGTGCCAGGAGTTAATAATGCATACTTTTTAAGAACAGCAGTAAATGCAAAAAGAAAGCATGAAGGCAAAGAGGAGCTTAATGCTGCTGAGTTTTTAAGAGAGATGAAAGAGAAGATTGAAGAGCTTGGTATGAAAAAAGAGTTGATTAACCGCTCTTTAAACGAAGGTTTTAGTGGTGGTGAAAAGAAGAGAAATGAGATTTTACAAATGATGATGCTAGAGCCTGATGTTGTAATTCTTGATGAGATTGATAGTGGGCTAGATATTGATGCTTTAAGGGCTGTTAGTGAAGGTATAAATAAAATGAAAGATGGCAAAAGAAGCTTTTTGGTAATTACTCACTATAGTCGTATATTAGATTATATAAAACCAGATTATATACATGTTTTAAAAGATGGTAAGATAGTTCATACTGGTGGTCCAGAACTTGTAGAAAAACTTGAAAAAGAGGGATATGAATCTCTTGGGAGTATGTAATGAAATTTGAAGTTTTGAATGCATTAGATTATGAAAGGATTTTAAAAGAGCTTGATGCCCCTTCTACAAAGGAGATTGCAGCATCAAGATTGGCTCAGCTTAAAATTCCAAATAAAAAAAGTGAAAAATATAGATATTTTGATATCGAAAAATTAATGAGTAAAGATTGGGATATTGAGCCTTGCAAATATGACTCTTTTAGCAAAGAGGGTAAGAGCATACAAATAGAGAATGGCTCATTAAATATTGCGTGTGATATTGATGGAGTAGAGGTTGAGATAAAAGAGTTTACAGATATTGAGAGTGAGCATTTTGACCCACTATATTATCTATCACACTTGCTTAATAAAAAAAGTATTATTATTAGAGTATCAAAAGATGCAAAATTTAATATTGAGCATATATTTAATGCTAGTGATAAATTAATCACTTATAATATTGTAATTTTGCTTGATGCTAATGTTCATGCAGATATTTATGAGAAATATAGTGGTGATGCAAGAGATAGTTTTGTGCTTGGTGGATATGATATTTTTGTATCAAAAGATGCAACTTTTAGATATACAAAAAGCCAAACATTAAATGAAAATCTATATACACCTATTTTTACTACAAGATATCAAGTAGATAAAAATGCAACTTTAAAACTTGGCACTTTTGAGTTTGCAAAAGGAGATGGTTTAAATCTATTTAGAGCTGAGCTTGAAGAGAATGCTAATATTGAAGCATCGCATTTATTGTATGGTAATGGTGCTATAAAAAATGGTGTAGTAAGCGAGATTGTTCATGAAGGGAAAAGCTCAAACAGTTCTCAAAATGCAAAATCAATTTTGGATAATAAAGCAAGAGGAATATTTGATGCTTTAATTCGTGTGCAAAATAGTGCTAAGTGGACAAAAGCTCATCAAAATTCAAAAGCTATCTTGCTTCATAGTGGGGCTTATATGGCTAGTAAACCACAATTAGAAATCTATATAGATGATCTTGAAGCTAGTCATGGCTCTACAACTGGTCAATTAGATGAAAAACAGCTATTTTACCTACGCTCTAGAGGTATTGCAAAAAGTGAAGCAAAAAAAATGCTAATTATAGCTTTTGCAAATGAGATTATAGATACTATAGAAGATGAGTATCTTAAAAATAAAATTCATTCTGAATTTGAAAAAGCATATTATGGTGTGAGTGATTTAGAGTGTATTCAAACATGCCATGAGTGTGAGGATATGATACTAAAGGATTAAAAATGGAGACAATAGAAGAGGTTATAGAAAGATATAAAGAGGATTTTGAACTTTTTGAAGATGCAAACTCTAAGATGGAGTATATCTTTGATTTGGGTAAAAAACATACAACTTTGCCTGATGAGTTAAAAAATGATGATACTTTTATTGAAGGATGTGCATCTCCAGCTTGGCTTGTAGGTGAGTGTAAAGATGGTGTTTTGATATTAAGAGGTGAGGGCACAAGTGAGATGGCTAAAGGAATGCTAACTCTTCTTCTTGATATATTTAGTAATAAAAAGGCTGAAGATATTTTAAACTTTAATCCTCAAGAGTTAAATAAGTTAGGAATAATAGAGCTTTTAAGCCCTGTTAGGCAACAAAGTCTTGAGGCTTTTTTAAATAAAGTTTATGAGTATGCAAAAGAGTGCGTTGAGAATAATGGATAATTAAGGTTAGTTTCAAAGTTAGATTATCTGGTCAAGCCAGATAATGATAGTTTTTCGTTATACTCCAACTTGATTGGAGTATCTGAAAAATATAATAAAAAAGCTTTATGCTTTAAGTCTTTAGCGTATAGCTTTTATAAATAAAGGATAAATATGGCAGATTTAAGAGATATTACTCCAGAAGAAACAAAAGAGAGGGTTATAGAAGAGCTTAAGAAGATTTATGACCCTGAATTACCAGTAGATATATATAATTTAGGTTTAATTTATGATATAGATTGCTGGAAAGATGAAGAGAGTAAATTAAATAAATGTAAGATTACTATGACATTGACATCTGCGACTTGCTCTATGAGTGAAGTTATAGTAGATTTAGTAAAATCAATTCCAAGTCGTATGGATGGTGATTTATTGGATTTAGAAGTTGATTTAGTATTTGATCCGCCTTGGGACCAAAATAAAATGAGTGATGAAGCAAAACTTACTATGGGACTTCTTTAGAATACATCAAGGTAGATATATAACCTTGATTTTAAAAGCTATTTAATTTTAATAATATTTTTAATTCTGATTTATATTTATAACTTTAAATTATGCTATAATATAGATAACCCTAAATAAAGGCTACATTATGAAAAGATTATTTTATATTATGGCATCTTTTTTAATTATATTTAGTGCATGTTCTAATAAAGGCCATAACTTGAAAGTAGGCAAAGTTGCTGGAGCTACAGTTGGAGCAACTGGAGGTGCTATGATTGGTGGTATGATGGGATTATTGATTGCTGGTGGCGGAACTAATAAAAACACAAGCTCAATTGTTGCAACAAGTGCATTAATAGGTGCAATTACAGGAGGTGTTCAAGGCTATAGTCTATTTAAATAAATATCCCATATAACTTAATATATTAATAAATATGAATATCTTATTTTATTATTTTTGAGTTCCAAAGAAATATAACTTTGCACTTTTTGTATTTAAGATAGATACAATTTTATTAAAAATCTTTTTTAAAGATATAATATTAATAAGAAATTAGATAAAATTAACTAAAAAATTGGAGTCATTAATGAATGAAGCAAAATATATTTGGATGGATGGAGAACTTAAGCCTTGGGGCGATGCAAAAGTTCATATTCTAACTCACACTTTGCACTATGGAAATGCTGTTTTTGAAGGAACTAGAGCTTACCAAACAAATAAGGGTCTAGCAATTTTTAAGTTAGAAGAGCATACTAAAAGATTATATAATTCTGCAAAAATAGTAGCAATTGAGCCAAATAGAGATTACAATGAGGTTTTAAATGCACATATTGAACTATTAAGAGCTAATGATTTTAAAGAAAATGTTTATATTAGACCATTAATATATTTAGGTTATGGTGTAATGGGATTGTATCATAAGAATGCACCAGTTAATACTGCAATAGCAGCTTGGGAGTGGGGTGCTTATCTTGGTGATGAAGGGCTTGAGAATGGAATTAAATGTTGCACAAGTTCAATCACAAGAAATCCTAATCGCTCTACTTTTGGTAAGGCTAAAGCTGCAGCAAACTATTTAAACTCTCAAATGGCAAAATTTGAAGCTGTTGAGAATGGTTTTGATGAAGCTTTGATGTTAGATGAGAATGGGTTTATTGCTGAAGGGACTGGTGAGTGTATATTTATAGTTAGAGATGGAAAATTGATATCTCCTCCAAATGATAACTCTTTAGAATCAATCACACAAGCTACAATTTTAGAGTTGGCTAAAGATAAAGGAATAGAAATTGAAAGAAGAAATATAACAAGAGATGAGATATATATAGCTGATGAGTGCTTTTTGACAGGAACAGCAGCAGAGGTAACTCCTGTAAATTCACTTGATCATAGAGTAATTGGTAAAGGTAAAAGAGGTGATATGACAAAAGAATTACAACAAGCTTATTTTGATGTAGTTTATGGTAGAAATGAAAAGTATGAAAAATACTTAACATATATAAATTAAGGAGGCTTAATGCCAGCTGATATGAATGATTACTTTAAAAAGAGAAAACCAACAAATGATAAATCAAATCAAAATGGAGATGGTAACAATAATAAAAATAATAATTTAAATTTTGAGCCACCATTTGGAGGTAGTTCTAAACTAATTAATAGTTTAATAATTATTGGTGTAATAGTAATAGGATTTATGTTTTTAAAGCCATTTACTATTATAAATTCAGGTGAAGTAGGGATAAAGGTAACAACAGGAAAATTTAATGAAAAACCACTAGGACCTGGTTTGCACTTTTATGTTCCTATATTTGAAAAGATTATTCCAGTTAATGTTCGTGTAAGAATGATAACATATAGTAATAACCAAAAACAAGTTATTAGTGATGGTAGTATGAGATATGAGGGTGGATTAAGAAGAAATCCAGCTATTAGAGTAATGGATAGCAGAGGGCTTGATGTTGATATTGATTTGGCAGTTCAATACCATTTACGCCCAGAAGCAGCTCCAACAACAATTGCTAGATGGGGAACTGCTTGGGAAGATAAGATTATTAATACTAAAGTTCGTGAGATTGTAAGAGATGTTATTGGTAGATATACTGCTGAGACTTTGCCTCAAAAGCGTCAAGAAATTGCAAAAGAGATAAAAGAGCAACTGCAAAAGAGGGTAGATTCAGTTTCAGGCAGACCAGTAGTATTAGATTCAGTTGAGCTTAGAAATATTGAATTGCCAAAGAAAATTAAAGCAAAAATAGAAGAGCTTCAAGCAGAAAAACAAAATGTTATGATTGCTGAACAACAAAAAGAGAGAGCAAAAAGAGAAGCAGAGAGAAAGGCTGAGATTGCAAGAGGTGAGGCTGAGAAGAATAGAATTGAAGCTCAAGGTCAAGCTGATAAGATAAGAATAGAAGCTCAATCTCAAGCAAAAGCTAATAAATTAATTTCTGAGTCTTTAACTGCAGAGTTATTACAACTTAAACAAATAGAGACACAAAAAGCATTTAATAAAGCTTTAGAAGTAAATAAAGATGCAAAAATATTCCTAACTCCAGGTGGAGCGGTGCCAAATATATGGATTGATGCAAAAGATAAGCAAAAATCATCTGTAGTAGGTAATTAATGAATATAGATTGGAGTAAACACAAACTAATTCCAGCAATAGCACAAGATGCCAATAGTGGCGATGTGCTAATGTTGGCTTATATGAATGAAGAGGCACTTAATCTTACTCTAAGCAGTGGATATGCACACTATTTTAGCCGTTCAAAGCAAAGAATTTGGAAAAAGGGCGAGGAGAGTGGACATACGCAAAAAATTATTGATGTATTACTTGATTGTGATGGCGATACAATTTTGCTAAAAGTAGAGCAAAATGGTGTGGCTTGTCATACTGGAAGAAAAAGTTGTTTTTTTACTTCAATAAAAAATAATAAAGAGATATTGGAAAAAGAGGTAAATATAGAAGATAAATACTCTATTGTAGATATTTTATATCATACAATCATAGAGCGAAAGAGTGATAAGGCTACAAAATCTTGGACTAAAAAATTGCTAAATGATAAAAAGTTACTTCTTGATAAAATAAGAGAAGAGGCAGAGGAGCTTTGTGTTGCAATAGATAAAGAAGATGATAAGCAAGTTATTTATGAAGCTGCTGATTTATTATATCACTCTTTGGTAGGTCTTGGATTTAGAGATATTTCTCCAGATAGAGTAAAACAAGAGCTTAGAAGAAGATTTGGAATGAGTGGAATTGAAGAAAAAGAGAGTAGAAACAAAAATAAATCTAATTAATATTTATTATTCTATTAAAGCTATGATATAATATAAGAAAAAAATATATCTGAGGCTTTTATGAAAAAAATCATTTTTACAATCACGATAATATCTTCTATTTCCTATTCTAAAAGTTTAGTTAATATCTCTAATAATTTAGAATATATTGATGTAAATGTCTCTGGTAAAAAGATACGAATTCATCGTATTAATGATACTTCATATAAATTAAGTGATGATTTTACAAAAACATCTAGAATTTGTCCTCCTTTTTGTATTCAGCCTATTAGGCCCGTAAAGGGAGTTAAAAATATCGAAGAGCTAGAGCTAATAGATTTTATTAAAACAAAAATATCTTCTCACAAAGGTTTACTTATAGATGCAAGAACGCGTGATTGGTATAATATAGAGACAATTCCTGGTGCAATAAATATTCCTTTTACAATCACTCAAACAAATGATAAAAAAATAATAGATAAACTATTTAAACTACTAGGCGTTAAAATAGATAAAAATGGAAATTATAACTTTAGCAATGTAAAAGATTTGGCTCTTTTTTGTAATGGATTGTGGTGTGCTCAAAGCCCAACATTTATTAGAAATATTGTAAAGTATGGCTATCCAAAAGATAAAATATATTATTATCGTAGTGGTATGCAAGGATGGAAGTTGCTTGGACTTACTACACAAATTCATAAAGTTAAAGAGGTAAAATAATTTTAATTAGTATAAAACCTCTACATCTTCACTATCATTGCCTAAAGTTCCATTATCTATCTCAATAGGCTCTAATTTATCACTATCTTTATAGTCGATATTTTCACTATCACTAATGTTAGAATCACTTATATTTTTATCCAAACTATTTTGATTTTTTGCATTATTCAATGGAACATCTGCTCCCTCTTCAAAAATATCTGCATTAGGGTCTATTTTTGGTAAAGGTGAAATAGCTGTATAGTATTCACTTTTTCCTTCATAAATACCACTAAATACACCTTTTGGCTTTTTAAATTTTCTTTGTATATTTGGATTTATTTTAAGAAGATTTTTATAAAAATATGCAAAAGCTGGTGCAGCAACCTTTCCTCCAGTAGCTCCCTTTTGTATAGCTTTGTATCTATCTCTACCATACCATACTATTGTTGTTATAGTTGGTGAATACCCACAAAACCAAGCATCAATGTAGTTATTTGTAGTTCCAGTCTTACCTGCTAACTCTATTCCATCAACTTTGGCTCTCTTACCAGTTCCTCTTTTTACAACATCTTCTAAAATAGAAGTCATTAGATATGCTTGTTGAGGCTTAGTAAAATCTAATATCTCTTTTGGTCTTGTCTCATAAATGACAGAGTTATATTTTGATACAACTTTACTTACAAGTCTTGGTTCTATCATATGCCCACCATTAGAAAAAATAGTATACATTTGAGCCATTTTAAGAGGGCTTATGGCCAAGTTTCCTAAAGATATAGATAAATCATTAGGAATATTTTTTATATCTAGCCTAGATAATCTATCTCTTATTTTTTGTAAACCAATATCATAAACTAAATTTATAGTTGCTAAATTTCTAGACTCAACTAATGCTTCTCTTAGAGAAATAAATCCTTTAAAATCTCTTTCATAGTTTTTTGGTGTCCAAGTTACCTCTTTGCCATTGACTTTATATTTAAAAGTTCTAGAGAGGTCTGTTAATTTTGTAGCTGGATTGTATCCTAAATCTAATGCAGTTTGATAAACAAAAGGCTTAAATGCTGAACCTGGTTGTCTTTTTGTCATAGTGGCACGATTAAATGCACTTTTTTTATAATCAACCCCTCCAACCAATGCTAAAATATCTCCAGTCTTATTTTCTACTACAACCATAGCACCATTTAAATCACTTTTATTTGCATCTTCATTTATCATATCTAAAGTTTTTTTGTAGCTATATTTTATGGCATCTTTTGCAATACGCTGTTTATCTAAATCAATAGTTGTAAAGATTTTATATCCACCACTTTTTAAATCTTTAAATTTTTTGCTAAATCTTCTAACAACTTCATCTACAATGTATGGTGCGACATTTTGGGTTAGGGTAGTTTTGTAAACTTTTGGTCTCTCTTTGATAGCATTTTCATATTCACTTTGTGTTATCCAGCCTAATTTTTTTAATCTTTTTAAAATTAAATTTGCTCTTTTTAATGCTCTTTCATAATGTCTTAGTGGATTATAATAACTAGGAGCATTAGGAATAGCAACAAGCATAGCAGATTCTTTTAGCGTAAGGTTTGATAATGGTTTTCTAAAATATCCCTCAGCAGCTGTTTTTACACCTAGATAGTTGTTTCCATATGAGATTTCATTTAGATATCTCTCTAGTATCTCTTCTTTTGAGAGCTTTTGCTCAATCTTTATAGCAAGTATTGCCTCTTTTAATTTACGAGCTAACTTCTTTTTACTTGATAGATACATATTTTTAATAAGCTGTTGTGTTATTGTGCTTCCACCCTCTACAAAAGCTCTAGCTTTGATATCTTTAATAATAGCTCTTAAAATTGCATCAGGATTTATTCCATTATGCTCAAAAAACTTAGTATCTTCCATCGCAACGACACCCTCAATTAAATAAAAAGGTATCTCATCGTAAGTTGCATATAATCTATGTCTTTTTTTGAAAATATAAGCAATTCTTTTGCCATTTCTATCTAAAATTTCTGTAGAAGTATCAGGAGTATATGTAATTACTTTTTGAACATCTGCATCTACAGATTTATATGAATAAGCAAATATTCCTATTAAAAAAGCAATAACCAATATCGATATAACTACTAAAAATTTTATTAACTTTTTTATCACGCTCTAAACTCTCTATTTTCAAAATTTGATTCAATTAATAACTTTGTATATGGCTCTTTGGGATTTGTTATTAAATCTTTACTTTTGCCTTTTTCTACTATTTTGCCACTTTTTAATACAACCATATCTTCACACAATGAGGCTGCTAAATTTATCTCATGTGTAACAAAAAGCATTTTAAAATTTAATCTATTTTGAAGCTCTCTTAGAATATTAATCATATCATTTCTTACATCACTATCTAAAGCAGTAGTTGGCTCATCCAAGAGTATTAATTTAGGGTTATTAACAAGTGCCATAGCAAAAATCACTCTTTGAAGTTGTCCTCCACTCAAATTTGGAGGATAATCATTATATAATCTCCATTCAAGACTTAGCATATCAAAAAGTTCTTTTACTCTATTTTCATCAGCAAAAAATTGTTTTGATATTTTAGTTAGAGGAGATAGAGCTGTAAAAGGATTTTGAGGGACAAAAGATAGAGTTTTACCTCTAATTAGTTCAAATGGAGATTCTATTTTAATAGATGATTTTAAATTATTTGGCAACAAACCTAAAATTGCTTTTAAGCTCAAAGATTTTCCACTACCACTTTGTCCTACTAGTGCAGTAGTCTTTTTTATCTCAAATGATATATCTACAAGTTTTTCATCATTTATAGTCTCAATCTTTAACTCTTCTATTCTTATCAATCTAATTCCTTGATATGCTCTAAAAGCTCTATTAATTTACTCTTTTTCTCACCCAACCTCAAAATTACTCTTAGTATAGGTTTTTGCACTGTTGGCTGTCTTATTGCTCCTACTAAAAAACCTTTTTTTAAGAGTATCTTTTGATTTTTTAATGCATCTTTATTGCTCTTTTGCTCAATTGGCAATATTTGACTCTTTGGTTTTATATTTAAAATATCTTCTACTATTATAAGGCGTTTTTGTAATTTAGCACTTAATTTATTGCAATTTTTTATAATATACTCTAAATTTATAAGTGCCAATGCAATATCAAGTATTGATGGTGCGGTTGAGTATATTATAGGTTTTGCACGGTTTATTAAAAACTCTCTAATCTCTTTAGAACTTAAAATATATGCTCCATAACTTCCATAAGCTTTTCCTAAAGTTCCCATTTTTATATAGTTTGGCTTAATATCTAATTTATAATAATCAAATATTCCAATAAGCTTACTTCCAAGTGTGCCAGAACTATGAGCTTCATCTACTATTAAGATTGCATTATATCTATTAGCTAAATCAAATATCTCTTTTTTTGCAATATCCCCACTCATAGAGTAAATACCCTCTATGGCGATAATTTTTCTATTTGCATTACTTTTTTTTAATTTCTCTTCTAAATCATTTGGATTGTTATGTAAAAATTTAGTTATTTTTGCATTGGTAAGTTTGGTTGCTAATAAACCACTTGCGTGATACTCTTCATCAATAAAAAGTTCATCACCCCTTCTTGCAAGAGCCTCTATTAGAGAAATATTTGCTAAAAACCCACTCCCAACTACAATTGCACTTTCAAAATCATTATATTCTGCAATTTTATCTTCAAATAATTTATGAATAGGGTGGTATCCATTGACTAATAAACTAGCTTTTGGAGAGAAGGTTTTATAACTTTTTAAAAGCTTATATGCACTTTTTAGGCTCTTATTTCTACTAGCTAGTCCCAAATAGTCATTTGATGCAAAATCACTTACATTTTCAAAGATATTGATATCTCTATATCTATTTGCCTTTTTGATTGCATCTAACTCTTTATCATAAAACATCAAAGCTCCAACCAAGGCATAATTTTTTCAATAGGAAGTCCCATAGCATTAGATTCTAATCCAATAACCTCTTTTATATATTTTTTGCAAAATCCCTCTACCATACAAGCACCAGCTTTGCCTTCCCATTCATTACTATCTAAATACTCTTGCAAATCATTACTATCAAATTTATCAAATTTATAATAAGTTGTAGATATATCAATAAACTCTAATTTATTAGATTTTAAAATAGAAGCTGTAAGAATTGATACTTCATTACCACTTTGTTTTAGTAAAATCTCTTTTGCATCATCTTTATTTTTGGCTTTTCTTAAAATCTCACCATTAGTGCAAATTATTGTATCTGCTACCAAGATTGGAATATCTAGATTATATAATTTTAAGGCACTTTGTAATTTGCCATTTACTACATTATAAATAAAGCTTTTAGGTGTTTTTGATTCTATTTTTTCTTCATCAAAATCAATTGATGATTGTATAAAAGGTATATTCTTTTCTTTTAAAATTTTTGCTCTTGTAGGAGAGTTTGAACATAATCTTAGCATTAATTATCTAACCCCATTAATTTTATTGGAATAGTTATTGTTTTGTTTCCTCTTAATATACCAAGTTTAACAGTTGAGCCAATATTTTGTTTTTCTAATTCATCATCTAAATCTTCTATACTCTCTACTTTTTTACCATTGATAGATGTAATAATATCCCCAAAATCTATAGTTCCATCCATATAAAATTTTGCAGGTATTAGATGCTTTCTTTTTGCATCACTTCCATTTAATACTCCAACTACTGCTACACCCTTTATTCCTAAATTTCTCTTTAGGTATCTATTTAATCTATCATCTGTTTCTATTCCGATTGATGGTTTTGTATATTTTCCATATTTTATTAAGTTTGTTACAACTCTTTTTACTAAATCTATAGGTATTGCAAATCCAATACCCACGCTTCCTCCACTAGGAGTATAGATAAGGTTATTAACACCTATAACTTCTCCTGAGCTATCTAGCATTACTCCACCACTATTTCCAGGATTGATAGCCGCGTCAGTTTGTATAGCACCACTAAGAAGCATTCCATCATTTGTTGGGACTTTACGATTTAGAGCAGATACTATACCTTTTGTCATTGTCCAATCCAATCCAAAAGGATTACCTATAATATATACATTTTGACCAACTTGTAAGTTTGAGCTATTTCCTAATTTAACTGGTTTTAACTCTTTCTTAGGAGCATCAATTCTTAAAACTGCAATATCACGCCTTGGATATACACCAACTAAGTAGGCTTTATAACTTTTTCCATTGTGTAGTTTTACGGTAGCATTAGATGCACCAGCAATAACATGATAATTTGTTACAATATCGCCTTTTTTATCCCAAATAAATCCACTACCACTTCCTCTTGGAATAGTATATTTTGTAAGTGTATAATAATCTACTACTTTATTGCTAGTAGATATAAAGACTACGCTATCTTTATTATTGTTAAAAATTTCTATATTCTTTTGCTCTTCTTTTGTTAGTTTTGAACCACAAGAATTTATCGTAAATAGTGCTATTAATGTAATTTTTATTATAGCTTTCATTATAAATTTTTCTGAATATACTCTTTTGCCTTTGTTAGAGCTTCATTAATTTTTGAAGCATCTTTTCCACCAGCTTGAGCAAAATCTGCTCTTCCGCCACCTCCGCCACCAACAATTGGTGCAATCTCTTTAATCCAAGAACCTGCATTGATATTACTATTTTTACTACCAGCTGCTAGTAGCACTTTGTCTCCCTTTTTTTGAATAAGCATTATAGCTACTTTATCATATCGGTTTTTAGCATCATCTACAAGCTCTTTTATATCACCACTATCTACTCTATCAACAATTACTTTTACTCCATTTATCTCTTCAATATTTAACTCTTTTTTTGATGAGTTAAGAGCCTCTTTTAACTCTTTTTGTAGAGTTTTTATTTGTTCTTTTTGTTTTTGTATTGCTTTTAGTGGCTCTTGAGATTTTAGAGCCTCTTTAATATCTTCTAAAGTTTTTTGATTTGATTTGATTAAATTTAGTGCAGACTTTCCACAAACTGCTTCTACTCTTCTAACTCCTGCACTAACTCCACTCTCTTTAGTTATTAAAAATGTTCCTATTTGAGCTGTATTTTTTATATGTGTTCCACCACAAAGCTCAGTTGAAGCCTCACCCATCTTTACAACTCTAACTTTATCTCCATATTTTTCACCAAATAGAGCTATTGCTCCACTTTTTTTTGCTTCATTGATATCCATAATTTCAGTATTAGTATCAATTGCTCTTAAAACCTTATCATTAACCCACTCTTCAACTCTTTTTAGCTCATCTTTTGTTAAAGCTTTTGGATGAGTAAAATCAAATCTAAGTTTAGTATCATCATTATATGAACCTGCTTGAGCTATATGATCGCCAAGTATATTTCTTAGTGCTGAGTGTAATAGATGGGTTGCTGAGTGATGTTTTGCAATCTCTATTCTTTTGTTATCAACAATAGCTTCTACTTCATCTCCTACACCAATATTGCCATCAATTAAACTCATATTTAAATCATTAAATTTTTTAGTATCAATTACTTTAATCTCTTTTGTGCCAACTTTCAATATACCCTCATCACCTACTTGTCCACCACTCTCAGCATAAAAAGGTGTTTTATCCAAAAATACCCAGCCCTTACCATCAAGCTTATCAATCAATTTAAAATTCTCATCTAATAGAGCTAAAACTTTTGAATGTGATTTGGTTGTCTCATATCCTACAAACTCATTTACACCAAACTTCTCTTTAATCTCTTTAAAATCACCTTTGGCTACACTATCTCCACTACCTTTCCAATTTGCTTTTGATTGTTCTTTTTGTTTTTGCATAAATTTATTAAAACTATCAATATCAAGCTCTATGCCTTTTTCTCTAAGCATATCTTGTGTTAAATCAAGAGGGAATCCATAAGTGTCATATAGCTTAAAGGCTACTTCTCCACTAAATTTATCTTTGCTCTTTTTTAACTCTTCTTCAAAAAGTTTAATCCCAGATTCAATTGTATTAAAAAATCTCTCTTCTTCTAGCTTCATAGCACTTTTTACAGCCTCTTTTTTATCCTCTAAATATTCATATTGTTTTTTCATTTGTGAAGCAAGTGTATCAACAAGCTTATAGATAAATGGCTCTCTAAGCCCAAGCAGATATCCATGTCTAATTGCACGACGCATAATTCTTCTTAATACATACCCACGACC
>CAYPVY010000019.1:0-14954 GCA_964414305.1 uncultured Nitratifractor sp. | reverse complement strand
GATTTCTTTGAAGTTGAGAGACAAATTAGAGATAGATTAAATGGTAATCCTTTGGTTATTCAACTACCAATTGGTGCTGAAGATAATTTCCAAGGTGTAGTTGATTTAGTTAAGATGAAAGCTATCATCTGGGATGATGACCAAACTTTAATGGGACAAAAGTTTGATGTAATTGATATACCAGATGATATGAAAGAACAAGCTGAAGAGTGGAGAGAGAAGCTAATAGAAGGAATTTGTGAATGTGAAGTTAATGAAGACCTTATGGAAAAATATATGGAAGGTGAAGAGTTAACTGAAGAAGAGATTATGAGAGGTATTAAAAAAGCAACTATTAATATGGAAGTTGTGCCTATGACTTGCGGAACTGCCTTTAAAAATAAAGGTGTTCAAACTCTTCTTGATGCAGTTGTTGATTATCTTCCAGCTCCAACAGAAGTTCCACCAATAAAGGGAACAAAAATGGATAATCCTGATGAAGTTGTATATGTTGAATCAACTGATGATGGACCATTTGCAGCATTGGCATTTAAAATTATGACTGACCCATTTGTAGGGCAACTTACATTTATTAG
This sequence comes from uncultured Nitratifractor sp., assembly GCA_964414305.1. Classification (GTDB taxonomy): domain Bacteria; phylum Campylobacterota; class Campylobacteria; order Campylobacterales; family Sulfurovaceae; genus JAADEQ01. Next base: position 14,379 of record CAYPVY010000019.1, on the reverse strand, counting down.
AGTTTATCGTGGTTCACTAGAGTCTGGTTCATACACTCTTAACTCTACTAAAAATAAAAAAGAGAGAGTTGGAAGAATTATGAAAATGCACGCAATTAAGCGTGAAGAGATTAAAGAGATATATGCTGGTGAAATTGGTGCTGTTGTAGGTCTTAAAAATACAACTACTGGAGATACACTTTGTGATGAAAAAGATAAAGTTGTTCTTGAGAGAATGGAATTCCCAGATCCAGTTATCTCTGTAGCAGTTGAACCAAAAACAAAAGCAGATCAAGAAAAAATGGGTATAGCATTGCAAAAATTGGCTGCAGAAGACCCAAGTTTTAGAGTTAGTACAGATGAAGAGTCTGGACAAACAATTATTTCAGGTATGGGTGAGCTTCACTTAGAGATTATTGTAGATAGAATGAAAAGAGAGTTTAAGGTAGAAGCTGAAGTTGGTGCACCACAAGTTGCTTATAGAGAGACTATTAGAAGCACTGTTGAGCAAGAGTATAAATATGCTAAGCAATCAGGTGGTCGTGGTCAATTTGGTCATGTATATCTTAGAATAGAGCCTCAAGAAGCAGGTGCTGGATATGAGTTTGTTGATGAGATTAAAGGTGGGGTTATTCCAAAAGAGTATATTCCAGCAGTTGATAAAGGTATTCAAGAAGCAATGCAAAGAGGTATTCAAGCTGGATATCCTGTTGAAGATGTTAAAGTTACTCTATATGATGGTAGTTACCATGAAGTTGACTCTAGTGAAATGGCATTTAAACTTGCTGGTTCAATGGGCTTTAGAGAAGGAGCTAAAAAAGCAAATCCTGTAATTTTGGAACCTATGATGAAGGTAGAAGTAGAAGTTCCAGAAGAGTATATGGGAGATGTTATTGGTGATATCTCTAAAAGAAGAGGTCAAGTTAATGGTATGAATGATAGAGCTGGTAATAAAGTTGTTGATGCTTTTGTTCCACTTGCAGAGATGTTTGGATATTCAACAGACCTTAGATCTATGACACAAGGTAGAGCAACATATACTATGGAATTTGATCATTATGAAGAAGTTCCAAGTAATGTAGCTGCAGAAATTATAGAAAAAAGAAATGGATAAAGATTTAAAGCTTTAAGCATTTAGCTTAAGGCTTTTCTTTTAGTGTAATCTTCTAGATATACAAAGAATAAATATATACTAATCATCTATTTTATTTAAATTATTGATTTATTTTATATTAACTATAAATCAAAAGGTGCATAGTTAAACAAATTATAGCTAGAGTTAATTTTATTAATCTTTACTCTTACTAAACTTATATAAAAAATATATATTTATTACAATATAAATTTTAATATGTTTTATTAGATTATTAAAGGTAGTTTAGCATATTATTAGATGCTAAACTACAAAGATTATTTTTCTATAGATATGGAGGCAAAAAGTCATTAAATGGTATTTTAGTATTAATATTAGTTTTTCTTAGATTTTTACTACTATTTATATCTATACTAGAACACCATCCACTATTTGTTTTAAGATAAGATACTTTACCAATATTATTGCTTGTAAATTTATCCCACTCTTTTGCATTATTTGGTAAGATATGTTTTAGTACAAAATTTACTCTCTTTGATACTTCACTATTTGCTATTCTATTTCTAACTCCCCATCCTACTGTATAATCATCACAACTTCTAGCATTTTGAGCATTATTTACAAAACCTATATCCATATCAATATTATAGTGATATTTCATCATAGCAGTCTCAAATAACATTGCCATATCTTCATACTGATTTGCATAGTTATACATATTTGAAGCATTATCTGTATCAAATAGTAAACCAACATCTTGTGCACTTAATTTGTAATCTTCATTTGTAGCTTTCATTCCAAAAAATAAAACTTTTCCTAAATGTATTAGAGTAGGCTCACTTAATGGATATTGCCTATACAATCTTGTAGAAACTCTATTTTCTTTATTACTCTCTAATGCATCTAAAATTGGTAAATCTCTATCGATATTTTTAACAACATCTTTATTAGCAAAATCATTAGCATGAGATAGCTCATGGTAGAGTAATCTTGCTAGAGATAATTTAATATCCTCTTTTGTTCTAGTTTGTGGATTTTTTATACTGCTATATGCAATAGCATTTTGATTACCTTTTACATATCTCCAAGCTGGTATAAACTTTAATTGCTTACCAAAACTACTTCTAAAATCATCTTTTTGCGTAATTGTTTTTGCCTCATCTGGTGTTAGCCATAAGTATCTAGGATCTATATATATAGCTCCATTTTGAATAGTATAAAAAGATGGTCTAATATCATTATCTATAACAATTGCTGTAACTGCCCCAAACATCTCTTTTATATCAGGAGGCAATAAATCTAACATTTCTAAAAATCTATCGCCCATCCATTTATGTGAAACTACTAATCTCTCTTTTATTTTATCTTTTGTTACTTCTCCTTCATCCCTTAAAAGAGGCAAAGTATTTAAAGAGCATCTATTATCATAAGCAACACAATCTTTTAAAATATTTTTATATTTAGATGAATTATCGTAAACAAAAGTATCATTTAAATCTATACTTGATATTAAAGGAGTTTTATCCTCTTTTTTAATTTTAATCTTTTTAGTAGTGTTACATGCGGTAAAATCAATAATTGTAAAAATAATTGTAGAAGTAAGTATAAATAGTCTTTTTTTCATTATTATCTCCCATATTTAAGTAACACAATTTTATCATAATATTACTTAAAATATGGGCATATTATGGGACTATAGCTTTTTTTGCCTCCAATAAAGCTTCGACTACTTCATCTATATTAGATTTGGGAATATGGGCCACCCAATTAGGAGATTCAGCATCTGCATCTAAAAAAATTCCTATGCTAACTACTGTTTCACTATCTTCACTATATGGCTCTACTATTGTTGCTATTTTTATTCTTCCATTTTCAGTGCCACTTAACTTTATCTCTTTTATAATTTTATCGACTCTTCCCATCTTTTACCCCATAAAAATTTTATAATATATTTTATTATATCAAAACTTATATGTAATTGAAGTAAAAAATGTGTCAATACCTGGGTTTGGGTCTTTTATACCTGCGTTTGAGTAGTGTATATATTTAATTTCAAAATTAAAATTTTTCATTTTTATACCCATTCCTATTCTATCTTCAAATTGAAAATGGGTGGATATATTTTTATTACCTATATGTGTGCTTGACCATAAAGAGCCTCCTATACCTAAAACAAAATATGGCATAAAATTTTTATTTTTTATATATATTGCCAATACTGGAGAGAGTGCTATGGAGACATAATTTTTACCCTTTATATCCAAGATATTACTACTTAATTCATAATATCCACTAAAGTATCCATTACTACTTTCATTCCATCTATGCTCAAAATTTTTAATCAAACCTATACGAAAAATTTTTGCACCTTTTTTACTTTTACCGATACCAAAAGTAACACTATCTATATCATAGATTGGGTTTTTTGCACTAATAGAGTCCATTGCAAAACAAAGTAGTAATAAAGCAATTAAATATTTTTTCATTGACATTTCCTTAAAATTTATATATTATATAAAAATAAAGTTAAAGGAGATAAATGAAAGAAGAAGATATTAAGTATTTATATAACTTTAATGACAAAAAGTTACAAAATATTGCATTAAAAGAGAGAAAAAAAATTGAATACAAAAAAAATCTAAAAGAACTTCAAGTTGAACTTTTAAAACTGCAAGATTGGATATATGAGAATAATAAAAGACTTATGATAATTTTTGAGGGTAGAGATGCAGCTGGTAAAGGAAGCACAATTAAAAGATTTATAGAGCATTTAAACCCAAGAAAGTTTAATATTGTAGCTCTACCAAAACCTACTGAAATAGAAAAGGGGCAATTTTATTTTCAAAGATATTTTAAACACTTGCCAAATCCTGGTGAAATTGCTTTTTTTGATAGAAGCTGGTATAACAGGGCAATAGTTGAACCTCTTTTTGGTTTTTGCACAAAAAAACAATATGAGCAATTTATGAATATTGTTCCTGAAGTAGAAAAGGCCCTAATTGAAGATGGAATATATTTAATTAAAATTTGGCTAGAGATATCAAAAGAGACTCAAGCTAAAAGATTTAAAGAGAGAATGGAAAATCCTCTTAAATATTGGAAATTAAGTCCAATTGATTTAAAAGCTCAAGAGTTATGGGATGAAACAACAAAATATAAAGAAGCTATGTTTAAAAAAACTTCAACAAAAATATCTCCTTGGGTAGTAATAGATAGCAATAATCAAAAAAAAGCTAGAGTAGCTGCGATTAAATATGTATTATCTAAATTTGATTATACAGATAAAGATATCAATAAAGTAGGCAATCCTCTAGATAGTGGTCTTATAAAAATTTTATCTTAGGAGTAAAAATGAAACCAAAAGAGATTAAACCAACTAATAATACTAATAAAGAAGATATTTTAGAATTACTAGGTATAAAAATTGAAAATGGCAAAATCGAAATAGATACAAATAAAACTAAAGATTTTTTTAAGTCTTTGGAAAATAAAATAGAAGAGAAGGTTCAAAATATTGATGAGAATATAAAAAGTGGTAAAATTGATTTAAAAGATAGTGTAGGTTTAAAAATTGAAGATAAGAAAATTGAAATTGACTTAGATAAAACAAAAAACTTTTTTGAAGGATTAACAAAACAGATACAAAATATTGTAAACTCTATTGATAAAAAATTAGATAATTTTAAATAGATTTTATACATAGCAAAAGAGGTTTACTCTTTTGCTTCTCTTCTAATGAAGAGTTACATAACTAAATTAAGAGAGTAGTCGATTTTAAACTATTTTACTGCTATATCTCTTCTTTTTTTAGATTCTACTTTATCAAATGTGATTATTAATCTTCCATCTTCATATTTAGCATCTATGCTATCCCTATCTATATCATCACCTAAGTAAAATGCTCTATAATATTTACCATATTTACTCTCTAGAAGGTAATAATCACTCTCTTTTAACTCTTTTTTCATCTTTTTGACTGCTGTAACAATCAAATAATCATCTTCAATTGAGACATTAATATCCTCTTTCTCAACACCTGGCAAATCTATTTCAATAGTATATCTATCTTTTTTTCTATTGTGCATAAGATTTGCTAGAGGAATATGTCTAGCAAGATTAGTAAATACCTCTTTTGCTTTTTCAACACCCTCAACAATACCTTGTTCTACCTTTTTTTCAACTGTTTGTAACTCTTTTTTTACTTCTGCCATTTTGCACCTCCTCTTATTTAATTTCTATTTTTTTAGGAGCTTTTTCAACTTTTTGAACTTTTGGTATTTTTATCTCTAAGACACCATTTTTTGATGTTGCTTCTATTTTATCAGTGTCAACATCTTCTGGCAAAGAAAAACTTCTCTCAAACTTACCATACACAGATTCTACTTTATAAAAGTTATCATCTTTATTCTCTTCTCTTACTTTTCTTTCTCCACTAATAGTTAGTGTATCTTCATTTACATCTATATTGATATCTTCCTTTTTGACTCCTGGTAATTCTACCTCAATATAGTATGCATCATCACCCTCTCTAGTATTTACAACAGGCACAAATGCAATATCCCTATTTACTTCACTCTCTGCTACTTGACTCAAGACTCTATTAAACTGTTCTCTTATAGCTTCAAGTTCTGCAAATGGGTTATAAGCTCTTACAATTTTCATTTTTCAACCTCCATTTTTAGAATTTGTGCTATTATAAAAAAAAATTAAAATAATTGCTGCTACTTAAGTCGCATATCAGTTATATTTAGGCAAAGTTTTTAAAATAATTATTAACTAAGGGGTGTAAATGTCAATATTTAGAAATCTATCGACTATATTATTAACATCTGGAATTGGAGCTTTTTTAATTACTGGTCTAAATGGATGCAGTAATAATAACAATCAGGCACAAGAGGAGCAAAAAGCAAAAGGTGCTTTTGTAGTTATCGAAGAGATTGCACCAGGCAAATATAAAATCAAAGATGAATTTCCAGCAGATGAAACAAGAATTATTCTAAAAAAGTTAGATGGCACTGAAAAAGTCCTAACAAAAGAAGAGATGGATAAACTTATAAAAGAAGAAGCTGCAAAGATTGATAATGGCACTTCAAATCTAACCAAACCAAATGGTGAAGCAACAATGAGTAGTGGTATGGGGCTTGGAGAAGCTATACTTGCTAGTGCAGCTGGAGCAATTATAGGCTCTTGGATAGGAAGTAAACTATTTGGAAATCAAAACTATCAAAATAATAGAAAGGCTGGATATAAATCTCCTTCTACTTTTCAAAGAAGCAAAAATAGCTTTAATAAACCAAGAGCAAAGAGTTCAACAACAAAAAAGAGTGGATTTTTTGGTAATACTAAAAAATCTACTTCATCAAGAAGCGGTTTCTTTGGTGGTTAATGATGATAAATTTAAAAAAAGTAAAACCTCTAAGCAAAGAGTATCTTGAAGAATTAGGCTTTCTTTGGCATACTGATAGTGATGAAAGCAGCTATATTGCTGATGAATTAGTTGTCATAAAAGAGAGTGAAGCAAATGCTTATTATGAAGCTGCAAATGAATTATATGATATGTTTGTAGAAGCTGGAGATTATATAATAGAAAATAATCTTTTTCATGAAATTGGAATTCCTTTTAATTTAGTAGATCTAATAAAGGAGAGTTGGGATAGTGATGTTCACTGGCATCTTTATGGTAGATTTGATTTTGCAGGAGGTGTAGATGATAAACCAATAAAATTACTTGAATTTAATGCAGATACACCAACTGCACTATTTGAGACTGCAATTATTCAATGGGCTATTCTTAAACAAAACTCTCTTGATGAAGCACAACAATTTAACTTTGTGTATGAGGCTTTATTAAATAATTTTAAGCGTTTAGTAACTTTACAAGAGAGTGTAGAAAACTTTGATGAGTTATATGAAGGATGGAAATTTCTATTTAGCTCTATTAGAGGAAATGCAGAAGAGGAAAATACAGTAAAATTGCTTCAACATATTGCAAGTGAAGCTGGGTTTGATACTAATTTTGCATTTATTGATGAAGTTGAGTTTGATGATAATGGAATATATTTTAATGAAGATAAATTTGAGCTATGGTTTAAGCTAATTCCCTGGGAAGATATAGCAATACAAGAGAGTGAATTAGCAATGCTTCTTACAAATATAATTAAAAACAAAGAAGCTATAATATTTAACCCAGCATATACTCTAATGTTTCAAAGTAAAGCGATATTAAAGATATTATGGGATTTATACCCAAATCATCCTTTACTACTTGAGACTTCATTTGAGCCTCTCCAAAATAAAAAACAGGTTCAAAAACCAATTTATGGAAGAGAGGGAGAGAGTGTAAAAATATTAGAAGCAAATGGAAAATTATTAGAAGGAAATAATGGTAACTATGATAATCATAAAATGATATATCAAGAGTTTGTAGAGCTTCCAAAAGATATCAGTGGCAACTATTATCAAGCAGGAGTATTTTTTGCTTATGAAGCTTGTGGGGTTGGCTTTAGAAGAGGTAAAGCTATAATTGATAATATGTCTAAATTTGTAGGACATATAGTAGAATAGATTAAAATATATGATACTCTAATTAGAGTATCATATCCTCAAAATAGGCTATTAATTCATCTTTATCTATTTTATTTTTCTCTCCTTTGTATATATTTGCTTCTAGTTTTTGAACTTTATCTTTTATATAATCATCTTTTGAGTATGGAAGTAGTAATTTATATAACTCTTTATCATCTTTTGCTTTTTTTATCTCTTTTGTTATTGGAGATTGTTCTTTTTTAGGTTTATAGTTTAATACCTTATATATTATAAATGACAAAATAGTTCCAACTATCAAACCTAAAATAAAATATATCCATTTTTGAGTTGAGTTTATAGGTGTTGATATACTCTTTTTAACTTCATTTTTAGATATAGTTTCACTACTTTTTGAAACTTCTACTTTTGGCTCTTGATATCTTGTTTTAGGTGTTCCTACAACAGTAATATCTATTGGATTTGTTTTTATAGTTACAGGCTTTTTTAAATCTTTATCATAATAATTTAACTCTAATGAAGGAATAGTATAGTTCCTATCAGCAACAATTGCAATCTTTTGTATAAACTCACCTTTTAGTGTGCCATTAGCTAATCTTTTATTAATTTTTGGCTCATTATTATAAATCATAGCATTTGGTATCTTTAAATTAAACTTTTTTATATCATCAATATTTCCTTCACCTTTAACTTTAATAGTTAAATTTACAGGCTCATTAGCTTCAACTTTTCTTTTATCTACATTTGCAGTTATCATAAAATGACCATATAGCTCTAAATTATTAGGCAATGGTTTAACATCTATAGTTAAAGGATTTGAATATATTTTTCTCCATCTTATTTGATTAAAAAATGAGTTATCAAAAAATGGGTCATCAAATGCACTATTCATCTTTTCATATTTACCAACATTTACATAAGTTGGAGGAATTTTCAACTCTCCACTCTTTTGAGGAGTTATTAAAAATTTATATGTAACAACTTCATAATCACCATCTATACTTCTTTTTTCACCTGGAATTTGCTCTACCCAAAAGTTCTCTAGCTGAGGTGGTGCAATATTTACTCTATCAATTTTCTCACCATGCTTTAGTTTAAACTTTAGCAAAAGCTCTATTGGTTCACCAACCATTGCTGTAGTTTTTGAGGCATTAAGCTCTAAAATTATAGGAGAGCCACTAGCACTTTGAGTAGGTTTTACAACTTTTAGTTGTAGTTCATTTGTATGATACTCATTACCATCTACTATAACTTTGTATGATGGAATTATCACATCTTTATTAGGTGCAAATGTATAAGAGACACTTTTTGATTGATTCAATTTTCCATTAATATATACAACTTGAGAGTTATTTGATATATTAATTACTGGAAAGCCCCCAATATCTTTGATATCTGGAAAAACTACATTTTTACCTTCTGCTTTAATAGTAAGTCTTGCTTCTTCTCCACTAAATATTTGATTTTTATCAAGTGTAGCTTTAACAATTGATGCAAATGATATAAGTGTAAATGTTATTAAAAATAATATAACTCTACCAAGGTTTATTGTTTTCACTATCAACTCCTTTTTTTGATGGAAGCTCAAGCATTAAGCTATTTATTCCTTTTTTCTCTAAAGCTCTTCTCCACTTTCTCTCTTCCATATCAGAGATTGGAACAGATTTTATAGATTTTGCTTTTGCTTCTTTCTTTTTGTCTTTTTTGTTTTTATTTTGTTTTTGCTTTTGTTTTTGTAATGCACTATTTTGCTCTTTTTTTCTCTCTTTTTGAGAGCTATTTTTTTCATTTGTATTGTTTTGCTCTTTTTTTTGCTGTTGTTTTTGTTCTTTTTGTTTATTTTTATCTTTTTGTTTTGTATTATTATTTTCGCTATTTTTGTTGTTGTTTTTATTTTGATTTTTTTGAGTCTCTTTTTGTGATTTATTTTTTTGATTTTTAGTGCTATTTTGTTGCTTATTATTTTGTTTTTGTTGTTGATTTTGATTACTATTTTGTTGTTTGTTTTTCTGATTTTTTTGTTTGTTATTTTGCTTTTTATTTTGTTTCTTTTTATTTTGTTCTTTTTTCTTTTTTTCTAAAAGTTTTTTTATTAGTTCTAAATTTGCTTTAGCATCTTTATCATCTTTTATTTTTAATGCCTCTTCATATGATTTTATCGCTTTTTTATACTCTTTTATCTTTGCATATGAATTTCCAAGATTATATAAAGAGTTAAATTTTAATTCTTTAGTATCTATTTTTTTGTATTCATCTATAGCTTTTTTATATTCTCCAGCTTTATAATATGCATTTGCTAAATCATATCTTGCTCTATCATCTCCACTTTTAGCTAACTCTTTATATTTTTCTATTGCTTCTTTATAATTTCCTTTTTTATATGAATTTATTGCATCTTTTTGTGTAAAATAATCAAATACACCACCATTTAAATTTAGAATTAAAACAAAGAGTATTAAATATCTCATCTATCTCTCCTTGGCAAACTAAATAGCCCTATAAATAGTAATATAACACTAATTGTCAAAGGATAATAAAATAGCTCAACTCTATTTTTGATACTCTCTTCTTTAGTCTCTTCTATACTTAATTTATCCTCAATAATTTGAGCCAACTCTCTCATATCACTACTATTTAAACTATACTCCATATATGCTCCACCTGTTTTTAATGCCAAATTTTTTATAGCCTCATTTAATTTTAGATTTACCATATTTCCATTCTTATCTTTAATTAATGCTCCTTTTTTAGTCGCAGTAGCATACACAAATACTTTTATATTATGATTTTTAGCATATTCTATCTCTTTGCTAAAATCTTTTTTATCTCCACCATCACTAAAAATGAGAATAGCTTTTTTATCTTTTGATTTCATCAAATCATTTGCAGAGTATAGAGCCTGAAGTATAGATGTTCCTTTTAAGTTTAAATAGTTTGCCTTTAAATGGTCTGCTAAATATTTTAAAGATTGATAATCGCTTGTTAGAGGTGCTATCAAAAAGGCTCTATCACTAAACCCCAATAGAGCAACTTTAGTATCTTTTAAATTATCAAGTAAATTTTTAAATTTTGCCTTTGCAAACTCAAATCTATTTGGATAAAGGTCTTTTAAAAACATAGATTTTGATATATCTATTGCTGTAACTAAACTTTTGCTTTTAGTTTTTACTTTGATTTCACCATTATCGATTTGAGGTCTAGAGAGTGCTACAATACCAAAAAATAGCGATGCTATTAATAGATATGTTCTAACTTTTTGAGATAAACCTCCTTTCTTTGAGCTAAGCTTTTTTAAAATATCCTTACTAAAAACTCTATTTAGAGGAGATGCTAAATCTTTGGCAAAATAGATTAGAGGCACTATCACAATCAATAATAACAATACCAAACTATGCTCAAACACCATATCTTACCCCTTTAAATCTATAAAGTATCAATCCCAAAAGCAAAAGTAGTGCCAAAGATAGAGGATATTCTATATAATACTTTTTCTTTACATATTTTTTACCTTTGATTTTACTCTTCTCTAACTTATCAATAGTAGCATAAATTTTACGCAATGCATCTACACTTTGAGCTTGAAAAAACTTACCTCCACTTTGCTTAGCAATATACTTTAAAACTTGAGGGTCATAATCACCAACACCACCTACTCCTATAGTATATACCTTTATTCCATACTTCTTAACTGTCTTTATAGCAACATCTAATGGTATAGAGTTTGTATTATCCACTCCATCAGTTAATAAAATTGCAATTTTATTTTTTGCTTTGCTATTTTTAAATAGATTAGCACTTAAAAATAAAGCCTCATACAAAGCAGTTCTACTAACTCCTGCAACTCCAACATCTATTCTATCAAGTAATCTTGCAATACTTTTTTTATCATAAGTAAGAGGCACAGCTACATATGCAAAATCTGCAAAAATAGTTAAACCTATCTTATCGTGTTTTCTTTGTTTAAGAAACTCTTTAACTATCTGCTTAGTAATTCCAAATTTATTATACTCACGCATTGAACCACTTGCATCCATTATTAGAGCTATTTCATAACCTTTATCATTTTTTACCTCTACATCACTCTTTTTTAGAGGTGTTGCAAGAGTAATTGCAAAAAGTGTTACTACCAAAAACCAAGCAATTTTTTGAATAATAGAGCCTCTTTTTGATACACTCTTTAAAAACTTAAATCCACTAAAAAATATTGCTTCGCTTCTTTTTGGGCAAAACTTTAAACATATTAGATAAATTATTGGCAAAATTAGCCATACTGGATATTCTAACTCTAATCCACCCACTTTAAGCCCCTTATAAACTCTTTTATCCTATTTTGTAAATCTTTATTCATATTAGGAATCTCTTTTTTATATTTAAATTGTTCAAGCTCTTTTAAGATATTTTTATATTCATCAATACTATTTTCATTAACAAATTTTGAAACATCTTCACTAAATATATAAGCAATATCTTTTGGATTATTAAAATCTATATTTTGTATATTCTTCCATGATATCTCTTTTGGAGTTAGCTTAAATTTATATTTTTTTCTACTGCCTCTTTTAAAATAAAATATGAGCAAAATAGCAACTATTATAAAAAATGCAATAGCTACTATCCATAAAGGATTAAATGTATCTACTACAACAATATCTTTTATATCTCTTAAATTTTTCAACTCATCCATATCTTAACCTTTAAAGATATTAACAGCTTTTATATAAATATCATCATCAGTATATATTTTTCCATTTCTAATATCATACTCTAATAGATGCTCTTTTAATTTTAAATCATGTTTTTCAATCTCTTTTTTATAACTCTTTATTAGTGAAGGAGTGATATTTAAATCAATTGAGTTTTGAGTTATTGGGTCAACTAACTCCAATTCTCCACCAATATTAAGCTCCTCTTCAAAATGGTCTCTTACTATTACACAATAGAGTTGATGCTTAACCAAAAAGCTTAAATCTATATCCTCTTCTAAAAAATCGCCTACAATAATCAAAATTGCTCTTCTTTTTAATCTACTTAAAATATAGTTTACAAAATTATCATATTTAACACTTCTACCTACTGTATCTACACTTAAAATATCTTCTACACCAGCTTCAACAATACCTATACTTTTTGTTGGCTTAAAATGTTTGATAATATCTTTATCAAATAAAATCAACTCAAATCTATCACTATTTGATATTGCACTAAAACCAAGAAGAGCTACTATCTCAGCCATTAAATCTTGCTTTAGCCTTTTGGTTCCAAAATTTAAAGTTCCACTCATCATACATGCTACAACAATATGCAGCTCTCTTTCTTCATTAAACTCATTTAATTTTAACTCACCACTCTTTGCTGTTGCTTTCCAATTAATCTTGCGAACATCATCTCCAAAATTGTAGTCTCTAATCTCAGCAAAATCAATGCCATCACCCTTAAACGATGTTAAATTATTACCAAGATTTCCAGTAAATACACTCTTTTTAGCTCGTAAAATTATCTCTTTTGCTCTTTCTCTCATCTATAATCCTAAAGCTTAAGGTGCTTTAATGCCCTCTAAAACTTTTTTAACAATATAATCACTATTGATACCTTTTGCTTCTGCTTTATAATTTAAAATAATTCTATGTCTTAATACATCATATGCGATATTTGCAACATCAAGAGGAGTTACATAATCTTTACCATTAATCAAAGCATTTGCACAACTTGCCTTATAAATATCTATACTAGCTCTAGGACTTGCCCCATACTCTATAAACTCTTCAATCTCATCTATACCATACTCTTTTGGTCTTCTGGTTGCAAAAATTAATTTGAGCATATATTTTTGAATTGCATCATCTACATGAACATTTTTAAACTCTTTTTGAAGCTCTTCTAAATCCTCTTTACTAGCAACTTGCTCTACATTACCAAAACCAAATTTAGCAACTCTATTTACTATCTCAAACTCTTCATCAAAGCTATTATAATCTACCAAAACCTTTAGCATAAATCTATCTAATTGAGCTTCAGGAAGCCTATAAGCACCCTCTTGCTCTACTGGGTTTTCTGTTGCCATTACTAAAAATGGTAAATCTAGTTTATATGTTTTATCTCCAATAGTTACTTGTTTTTCTTGCATAACTTCAAGGAGTGCTGCTTGAACCTTTGCTGGAGCTCTATTTATCTCATCAGCTAAAAGCAAATTTGTAAATACTGGTCCTTTTTTGACATAAAAAGATGCCTCTTTTGGATTAAAAACCTCTGTTCCTGTAATATCACTTGGAAGCAAATCTGGCGTAAATTGTATCCTTTTAAAATCAAGCCCAAGTGAGCGAGATAAAGCATTAATTGCAGTTGTTTTAGCAAGACCTGGCACCCCTTCAACTAGAATATGTCCATTTGCTATTAATCCTATAAGCATAGAATCAATTAAATGTTCATGCCCTACTATAACTTTTTTAACTTCATTTTTGATAGATTCAATAATCTTATTCATTTATACCTCTTTCTTATAATTTTTATAAGCATATGTTAATTATATTGATAATCTGTAGAATTTTTGTGAAGTGTATCTAAAAATTGTAGTTATTTTTGCAATAAAAGTTGCATTAATTTAAAAAAGAGATAAAAGAGGATAATCCTCTTTTATTATTTATCTTTTCTTCTTGAAGCAAATAGTGCCATTATAAACATAGAAATTAATCCAAAGATATTAAACACAGATGCCTTCAACTCCTTTTTATCTTCAGGGTGAAGTTTATACTCATCACATCCACAGA
>CAYPVY010000018.1:14662-15897 GCA_964414305.1 uncultured Nitratifractor sp. | reverse complement strand
AAAATAGATAGATTTACTCCTGCAAAATCTAAAAAAGCTATACTTGAGGGCTTAAAAGAAGGAGAGTATGATGTAGTAGTAGGGACCCATGCACTTTTAAATGCTAAATTTAAAAATTTAGCACTGGTTGTAATTGATGAAGAGCATAAATTTGGGGTTAAACAAAAAGAGGCACTAAAAGAATTAACGATCAACACCCACCTTCTATCTATGTCAGCAACTCCAATTCCAAGAAGTTTAAATATGGCTCTATCTCAAATCAAAACATTTAGTGAAATTTATACTCCACCTCATACAAGGGTTGGGGTTAGAACTTTTGTTAAGAGTTATGATATAAAGGCTGTTAAAGAGGCGATAAATAGAGAGCTTAGGCGTGGTGGGCAAGTTTTTTATGTATATAATTCGATTGCAACAATAGAGGATAAAAAAAGAGAACTCTTAGATGAGATGCCAAATCTAAAAATAGCAGTGCTTCACTCCAAAGTTCCTCCTGCAACTACAGAAAAAGAGATGCTTAAATTTGAAAAGGGTGAGTATGATTTATTACTTAGCACCTCTATTGTTGAATCAGGAATACACTTACCAAATGCAAATACAATGATAGTTGATGGAGCAAATAATTTTGGTATTGCAGATTTACACCAACTTAGAGGAAGAGTAGGCAGAGGTGGGGTAGAAGGGTATTGCTACTATTTTGTTGAAGATAAAGAGGTTTTAGGCGAAAATGCAAAAAGACGCCTTTTAGCCCTAGAGAGTCATAGTGAACTTGGAAGTGGGGCTGTTTTAGCTATGCATGATTTAGAAATTAGAGGAGGTGGTAATCTAATAGGAGAAGCTCAAAGTGGACATATAAAACAAATTGGATACTCTTTGTATCTTAAGATGCTTGAAGATGCCATTAGAACGCTAAGTGGTAAAGTAGATGAGAGTGATGAAGTAGAATTAAAATTAAATGTAGATGCATATATAAGTGATGAATTAGTTTATGAAGATAGATTAAGATTAGAGCTATATAGGAGATTATCTCAGGCAGCTACATTAGATGAGGTTTATGAGATAGAAGAGGAGATAAATGATAGATTTGGCAATCTTGATAAATTAACCAAACAATTTATAGATTTAATTATTATTAAAGTATTAGCAAAAGATAAAGGAATTAAAAAGATATCAAATTATGAGCAAAGAGTATTTATAGAGTTTAGAGATAGTAGTAAAGATAGATTAACCCTTCAATC
>CAYPVY010000018.1:0-14562 GCA_964414305.1 uncultured Nitratifractor sp. | reverse complement strand
AAAGAGTATTTATAGAGTTTAGAGATAGTAGTAAAGATAGATTAACCCTTCAATCTCCAAGCAAAGATAGTGATGATATTATTAATACTGTTTTGAAATATCTAAAAAATTAAATTAAGATTTTATAGCTTTTATATAAACTCTTTTTGGAGCTGGATAACCTTCTATTGTTAGATTAGGGTTGCTTGGGTCTAAAAAATCATCTAAACTTTGAGAATTTATCCACTCTGTTTTTCTTTGTTCATCTAGGTTTGTCTTTTTAACTTCTAAGATTTCTATATCTTTAAAACCAGCTCTATAACACCAATTTTTAAGAGCATTTATTGTAGGAATAAAATATATATTTGGAATCTTTGAGTATCTATCTTTTGGTGTTAGACAAATATCATCCTCTCCATCAATCATAAATGTATCAAGAATTAATTCACCATTTTTATTTAAAGATTTATATAGAGATTTTATTGAACCTATTGGGTCGCTTCTGTGATATATAACTCCTAGACAAAATATAGTATCAAATTTGTGTTCATAATATTCTATATGCTCAATTCCTAGCATTTCGTATGTGATTTTACTATTTATAAATAGGTTAATAAATTTAAACTGCATAAAAAATAGAGCCGATGGGTCAAATCCCACGAGTTTTTTTGGTTTTTGCTTTAACATTCTAAATAGATAATATCCATTATTACATCCTACATCAGCAACTATTTTATCATTTAAATCAAAGTGTTTTTCTAAGAGATTATATTTTATATAGCTTCTCCACTCACTATCGATAAATAATGAGCCAATTTCAAAAGGACCTTTACGCCAAGGTAGCATCATCTTAGCACAATCTTGTATAGCTTGAATATTTTCTCTTTCATATTTAGAATCAAGAACTATTTGAATAGTATCATCTAAGTAGATTTTATCAACTTTGGGCTTTGTAGTAGCAATATTTTTAATAGCGTCATTAATTGGCTTGATATTTTTCCATTCAAGCCATTTAACTCTTTGGGCTCTAATAGTGTTTAAATCCATCTATTTAATATAAGCCTTTTTAATTACAACATCTTTTATAGGTCTATCTCCAGGTTTGATAGTCTTAACTCTACTAATCTTATCAACTACATCTTTACCTTTTACAACCTCTCCAAATATAGTATATCCACCATTTAGCCAAGGAGCAGGTGCAACTGTAATAAAAAATTGACTACCATTTGTATTTGGACCTCTATTTGCCATTGCTAGTAGATATGGTCTATCAAATACCAAATTTGGAGCATATTCATTTTTAAACTCTTTTCCCCAAATAGATTTTCCACCCATTCCAGTTCCTGTTGGGTCTCCTCCTTGTATCATAAAACCCTTTATTACTCTATGAAAAATTACGCCATTATAGTAGCCTTTTTTTACTAACTTTGTAAAATTTTCTACAGCAAGTGGTGCTTTATCTTTGAATAATTTTAATTCAATTTTGCCATAATTTGTCTCTAAAACTACATTAGCTTTTATTAGGCTTATTAAAAAAATTGTTGCTAAAAGTATCTTTTTCATCTATTTTCTCCTTAAATTATTTAGCAAATTCTACTGCTCTTGTTTCTCTGATTGCATTAACTTTTATCACACCTGGATATTGAAGCTTTTGCTCAATATCTTTTGCAATATTGTGAGTTAATAGAGTTAGCTTATCATCATCAACCTCCATTGGGTCAATAAATACTCTAATCTCACGACCTGCATTAATTGCATAAGCTTGTAAAACACCATCAAAAGATAGTGCAATCTCTTCTAGTTCTTTAACACGCTTAGTAAAGCTCTCTAGCACCTCTCTTCTAGCTCCTGGTCTTGCTGCACTAAGAGCATCAGCCGCACATACAGCTGCTGCTTCAATGCTCTTTGGTTCTTCATGACCATGATGAGCATATATCGCATTTATTACTGTTGGGTCTTCATTATATTTTTTACAAAGTTCAGCACCTAAATCTACATGGCTTCCATCAAAATCTTGAGTTAGTGCCTTTCCAATGTCATGTAGCAAACCAGCTCTTAGAGCTAACTTTTCATCTCCACCCATTTCAGCAGCAAGCGATTTTGATAATCTAGCAACCTCTAAAGAGTGTAATAAAACATTTTGACCATAACTTGCTCTAAATTTAAGCTTTCCTATAAGTTTAATTAACTCTTCATGCATAGGATAAAGCCCTAAATCTATAACTACTTTTTCTCCCTCTTCATATATCTTTTTTTCAAATTCTTTTTGAACTTTTTGATGAATCTCTTCAATCTTACCTGGATGAATTCTTCCATCTTCTACCAATCTTCTTATCACCTCAGTAGCTATAGCTCTTCTATATAGATTAAAGTTACTAACTAAAATAACTCCTGGTGTTTCATCTATAATAATATCAACACCAAGCAATTGTTCTAAAGCTTTGATATTTCTTCCCTCTTTTCCTATAATCCTTCCTTTATGCTCATCTGAAGGAAGATTTACACTATTTATAAGTCTCTCTCCTGCAAACTCTCCAGCATATCTAGCAACAGCTTGGGCTAACATATAGTTAGCAAGTTTATCTCTCTCTTCTTCATCTCTTTTTATAATCTTTCTAGAAATTTTGGCTAAGTCGCCTTCAATCTCTTTTTTATGTAGTTCTAATAGCTTCTCTCTAGCCTCTTTTTTAGTCATAGAAGAGACTTTTGATAATTCATCTGTAAGTTTATTTATGAGATTTTTTTCTTTATTTATAAGCTCTTTTAATCTCTCATCTTTTTCATTTAATTCTCTGATTTTTCTTTCAATTGATTGCTCTTTATCTTTTGCTAATATATTTAATTGTTTTGCCTCTAGTTCTTGTTCTTTTGCAACTCTTTTTGCATCTTCAAGAATCTTTTGTGCTTCATTTTTGATTATAGAAGCCTTTGCTTTTGCTTCAATTTCATACTCTTTAAATTTATTTTTAGCATAGGTAACTGCTATAAACCAACCTACAGCAATTCCTATGTTAAATAGTAAAAATGGAATTACAATATCTATTATATGTAAGTTTCCCAACATTAAATCCTTTATTAATAATCAATATAGTTAATAGAGTTAGCAATTAAATAATTAGCAGATATATCATAGTGGTTAGTTATAATATCTTTAGAAATAAATATTTCTCTTTGTAAAAAAAGAGTATCTTTTATAAATCTGCTATTTTTACTATAAAATCTATCATACATTCCTTTCCCAAACCCAACTCTTCTACAACTATTATCTATACCAAGAAAAGGAACAATTGCTAAATCTATATTTTTTATATTTAAATTTGAATTTTTTGGTTCTTTAATACCAAATTTTTTTTTAATTAATGGTAATCTATATTTTACCAATTTAAATGATTCCTCTTGAATAAAAGGAACATATAAATTATACCCACATTCTCTTAATAGCTTTATTAGAGGAGCAATATTTGGTTCACTTTTTAGAGGAATAAAAATCATTATATTTTTTATTTTTCTTTTTTTTATAAAAATATAAATTTCATTTATTAAAACTTTATCAATTTTATAATTATTTATCTTTTTTTTTCTTAATTTAGATAAAACAATTTTTCTAAAAATCTTTTTTTTAATATCTTTATCCATAGATAACCTTATATTTGATATAATCTTGTTAAATTATATTATAACCTCAAGGATATAAATGTTTGGTTTTATAAAAAAAGCATTTGGAAAACAAAAAGAAGATAGTGGTATAAAAAGAGAAAAAATTAATAAAGATGAGTTAGAAGATTTATTATTAGAAGCTGATGTTAATTATGAATTGATAGAAAGATTATTAGAGCAGTTACCAGAAACTATTACAAGGCTTCAACTATACAATTCATTAGTTTCGGTTTTTGATTATAAAGCAAACTGGATATTTCCAGACAAAGAAAAACCATTCGTAGAGATGATTATTGGAGTAAATGGGGCTGGTAAAACCACTACCATAGCAAAATTAGCAAATATGTATAAAAAAGAAGGAAGAAAGGTAATGCTTGGTGCTGGAGATACCTTTAGGGCCGCTGCTATTGAGCAATTGTCTCGTTGGGCTAATAAACTTGATATTCCAATAGTTGCTACAAAACAAGGTCATGACCCATCAGCAGTTGTTTTTGATACGATAAAATCTGCAATAGCAAAAGGTATGGATAATGTAATAATTGATACTGCAGGAAGATTGCATACTCAAGTTAATTTATCAGAAGAGCTTAAAAAGATGGTTCGTGTAGCGTCAAAAGCTTTAGATGGTGCACCACATAGAAAATTACTTATTTTAGATGGAACACAAGGAAGCTCTACTATCAATCAAGCAAAAGCTTTTAATGAGATGATAGGGATAGATGGAATCATTGTTACTAAACTTGATGGGACTGCTAAGGGTGGAGCTCTTTTGAGTATAGCAGATGAATTAAAAATGCCTCTATATTATATAGGAGTAGGTGAAAAACCAGAAGATTTAATAAAATTTGATGTTAAATGGTATATAAATGCAATTTTAGATGAGATATTTGGAAAAGAAAATTAAGCACTAAGTCTTTTCATAATATCACTTTTTAACTCTTGTAGATTTGAAGATAGATTATAGATTAAACTATTATCTATCTCTTTATTACTATTTAGATGTTGTTCTATACTATCAATAGAGTTTAAAAATTTTTTAGCTTCAATTTTTTGTGCAATATCTTTTAAATCTTTTAGTAAAGATAGAGCTTGTTCTTCTCTATTTTCTTTTATATATTTTTTAATCATTTTATCACTATCACCATATATTGCAATAAACTCTTTTAAATCGCTACTGCTTACTTCACTACTGCTATCTTCTTGGCATTTAGGCTTATCTAAAGCTATATATCTATCTAGTAGTGATTCGATATCATTTTTATTAAATGGCTTAGGCAAGAATGAATCAAAACCTAACTCAAAAATCTTCTCCATTCTTCCCTCAATCATAGAAAATGATGAATGTATTACAATAGGAGTAGCATTAAATCTACTATCTTTTCTAATCTCTTTTATTGTTTCATAGCCATCCATTACTGGCATAATACTATCTAAAATAATTAAGTCAATATTTTGGTCCTTATCTAAATATTGTAAGACCTCTTTTCCATTCTCTTTTGTTATAACTTCAATATTGTATTGTTTAAAGATAGATGTAAGAATGTGTAGATTTGTTTTATCATCATCTGCTATAAGAATTTTTTTATTGTTTGGAGATATTGTTTGTATAACTTCATTAGAATCACTATTTTTAATTTTATTTAATGATACTACTTCACTATCATATAGTTTTAATACCTTTTTATAAATAGTATTATCTATCTCTTCCATATTTATTACTTCATCAACTAGTTTTGCTGGATAGAGCTTGTTTTTTTGATCTAAAAGTGCAACTATTTTTAAATTTGAATACTCTTTGATTGTCTCTAGATAATCTGTTAAAATTGGTTCAAATAGCTTACTATCCATAAATATTATATCAAACTCCATAAAGTTTGGAATCTCTTTATTTAAATCTTGAGCTGATTCAATAGATATATTGAAATTTAAATTTTTTAGATATTGTGTTAATAGATATCCCTTTTTATTATCAGTAATAATTAGAGCATTTTTTGTAATCTTTAGCACTTTGTTTGGTTTTTTAGATACTAAATGCTCCTCTTTTATATCAATAGGAATATCTAAACTTATTTTATAATCAATTCCATTTGATTCTATTCTAACCAAAGCATTTATTCTATTTGCTAACTCTTTTATAAGATATAGATATACTCCATAATATTTTTTTCTATTGTTTGGTAAATAAATAGGAGTTAAATTGTTTGTTAGAACCTTTTTTAAATGATTATTTAATTCTAGCTTTTTATCAACTTTAATAGATAATGTATTATTGCTCTCTTTTAATTTTATAATAAAACTAGCTTCTTCATAACCATGCTCTTTTGTTTGAAGTTTGTTTAATAACAAAAATATATCTTCTATTACTCTTTTATTTGCTACTAAATTATAATTATTAAATGTATCACCAATTTTATTGATAATCTCATTTTCAACCAATTCATCTATAAAGCTTTGAAAATTAAATACAACTTCTTCTCCAATTTGTTTATTCATAGCAATATTTAAAAATATCTCTTCTTCTCTATCAGATAGATGTATCTCTTTATAGTTTTTATATAGATTCTTTATAATTTTATTATTGCTATTTATATCACTATCTTTGATTTTAATTATATTATTTTTTAGTTTTTTGTTTGTTGCTAATTTATTGCTATTTATGTCAGATAGATACTCTTTTTCTAGGTTACTTTTACATTTTTCTTCTACAATTTTGTTTTTAATAGCTACTTTAGTCTTTTTAATATCTTTAATTAGAGAGTATAATATCACTACAAAAAGTATTATTAAAGATATTACAATTACCCAATCCCACGATATATTATTAATAAAATTCAAAATTAACTCCAAAAAAACAAATTAAATTAAAAGATTTATGACTAAAACTTTATAATATATTAAAAAACTGTTATAAGTATAACATAAAAATTCTATATTTTCAAATTTTTTTCAAATTTATTTCATTTATGTTGAGTAATAATATAACTTTTAGTAAAATAGTGGATATAAATTATTAGGATAGATTTATGGCAAAGAGAAAAACTCTTTTTGAGTGTCAAAATTGTGGTTTTCAAACACCTAGATGGGTTGGTAAATGTCCAAGTTGTAACTCTTGGGATTCCCTTTTGGAGTTAAATGAAGAGCAAATAGAGTATTTAAAGAAGAGTTCAAAAAATTCAAATATTACTTCAAAAGCAATACCTATTACAAAAATTGAAGCAGAAAATATTCAAAGATTTAGTAGTAATTCAAAAGAGCTTGATTTGGTTTTGGGTGGAGGTATAGTTCCTGGTTCATTAACTCTTATTGGAGGAAGCCCAGGTATTGGAAAATCTACACTTTTATTAAAAATAGCAGGAAATTTATCAAAAATGGGTAAAGAGGTCTTATATGTATCTGGAGAGGAGTCTGCATCACAAGTCAAGCTTCGTGCAAATAGATTAGGAGCAAATTCAGATACACTATATCTTTTATCTGAAATTAATTTATCAAATATTGTTAGTGAGATTGAGACAAAAGATTATGATTTTATAGTAATTGATTCAATTCAAACTATTTTTGATAATGATATTCCTTCTGCTCCTGGTTCTGTAACTCAAGTTAGAGCAATAACATTTGAATTAATGAGAATTGCAAAATCTAAAAATATTCCAATATTTATAATAGGACATATTACAAAAGATGGCTCAATTGCAGGTCCTAGAGTATTAGAGCATATGGTTGATACTGTTCTTTACTTTGAAGGAGATAGTAATAGCGATTTAAGATTACTTAGAAGTTTCAAAAATCGTTTTGGTTCAACAAATGAGGTTGGAATTTTTGAGATGGATAGCAGTGGCTTAAGAGATGCAAAAAGTATGAGTGAGAGATTTTTTAATAAAGAGTCTCTAAAACCAGGCTCAGCTCTTACTATTATTATGGAAGGCTCTCGCCCAATTGTTATTGAAGTTCAAGCTCTAGTAACTCCAGCATATTCAAATTCAAAAAGAAGTTCAACAGGCTTTGATAGCAATAGATTAAATATGTTATTAGCTCTTTTAGAAAAAAAACTTGATTTACCACTTGGAACATATGATATTTTTGTTAATGTTGTAGGAGGTATTAAAATCCAAGAAACAAGTGCAGATTTAGCAGTAATTGCAGCAATTTTAAGCAGCTTTAGAGAAAGAGAGTTAAGTAGTAAAACACTCTTTATTGGAGAGGTTAGTTTAACAGGAGAAGTTAGAGATGTGCCAAATATGCTTCAACGCCTAAAAGAGGCAAAAACACAAGGGTTTAAAAATGCAATAATTCCAAGCAAGCCAATAGAAGAGGTTAAACTAAAATGTTTTGTAACAAATAGTGTAGAAAAAATTATAGAGTGGATGTAATGAGTATAAGTGTTGGAACAGATATTGTAAGTATCAATAGAATTAAAAAAGCTATAGAAAAATTTGGTGATAAATTTTTAGATAGATTTATGAGTAAAGATGAAAAAGATAGAGCTAAGAGTATAGAGAGTATTGCAGGTATTTGGGCTGCTAAAGAGGCTATATCAAAAGCTCTAGGTTGTGGAATTGGCAAGGAGCTTAGTTTTTTAGATATAGAAATTGTAAAAGATAGCAAAAATAGACCATATCTAAAGCTTAATAATAGCAATTTTAAAATATTAGACTCATCAATATCAATTTCGCATGAAAAAGATTTTGCTATAGCAGTAGCTATTATAAACTATAATTAATATTAGATAATATATAATATATAAAATATATTTGATTCTAGGGGAATAGTATGAGAAGATATACAATTTTAATAATTTTAATTTCATCCTTCATATTAAATGGTTGTTTAGCTGATAGAATAAAACAAAGATTATATGCAAGAGAGTATGCTAAACACACAATGATTAAACATCATAATAAAAAGTATAAAAATATTAAAGTTGAAGAGAGCTTTAGTTATGCCCCAAAAGAAGAGTATATAATAAGTGCCCCAACTACAACAAGAAGTTATACGCCAACTGTTGTAACTAAAGAAAAAAGAGTTGTTAAAAAATATAAAAAGAAAAAAGTTATAAAAAAACGAATTAAAAAGAAAAGAGTTGCCAAAAAAAGAATCAAAAAATATAAAAAAATTAAAAAGAAGATATCTCATGAAGAGCCATTTAGCATAAAAAAAGATGAAGCAGACCCAGAACTTCTAGGTCCACAAACAACTCTAAAAGCAAATCCTTTGGTATCTAAAACAAATTAACCACCACCAACAAAGTGCAAAAGCTCTATTTTATCACTATCTTTGATAGTGTGGTTTTGCCAATTTTCTTTTTTAACTATATTCATATTTATAGCAACAGCCATAACCTTATCTTCAAGCTGTAAATTTTTAAGAAGATTTAATACAGTAGTATTCTCATCAATATTCATCTCTTTTCCATTTACTAATATTTTCATTGATTAAATCCTATTTTTTTAATGTTTTTTATCTAAAATTTAATAAATCTCAAGTAAAATTTATCTAATTAAACTTAAAGGAAGTTAAATGAGATATAAAATTTTATCTATGATAATTCTAGGCTTACTATTTAGTGCTTGTAGTAATAAAAATGCTCCAACACCTAAAAAAGATTTAACTAAAGATAAAAATATTACAGTAGTAACCCAAATCGAAGATACTACACCTATTATAACTCCAATTGAGCATACAAAAATTGTAGAGAAAAAAAGAGATAAATATAATTTCAAGCCAGAACCTTTTAGTTTAGAAAGCAATGAAAATGACCCAGAGCTATTGGGACCACAAACTACACTTTCAAATAAACTAAAAGAGCAAGAGAATAAAAAAAGCAAATCAAATAAGCTTTAGCTTTTATCTATCATAGCCAAAAGTGTAAGTTTTACATTTTTGGCTAAAGAATTTATTTCATATCCACCCTCAAGAAAAAAAATTTTAGGAATATCTGGCTTTTGATTTAAAATAATCTCTACCATACTCTTTATACCCTTATGTGTAATATCAAGCATTGCTAAAGGGTCACTCTCGTGCAAGTCATAACCAGCAGATACCAAAATAATATCTGGATTAAACTTTTCAATTAATGGTGGTAACTCTTCTTGGTAGACTTCTAATAGCTCCTTATCTGTAGAGTTTGGCATAAGAGGGTGATTATATGTATATCCTATACCATCTCCTGCACCAGTTTCATCTGGATTTCCACTACCTGGATAAGCAAATGCTTGATGTGTGCTAAAATAAAATACACTATTATCGCTATAAAAAGCATCTTGTGTTCCATTTCCATGATGAACATCAAAATCTATGATAAAAACTCTTTTATATCCTTGCAATTGAGCATATTTGGCTGCTATAGCAATATTATTAAATAGGCAAAAACCCATAGCTTTATTTGGTGTAGCATGATGTCCTGGTGGTCTAATAGCACAAAAGGCAAATTTTGCTTTTTTATCTTTTATTAAATCTATTGCTTTTATACCTGCTCCAACAGCATATAAAGCTACATCATAAGAATCTTTTGTAGTATATGTGTCAGCATCTAAATACTCTTCTTTTAATACTGCTTTTTTAATATTTTCAATATGGGATTTTGAATGAATTAACAAAAGATTATCT
This sequence comes from uncultured Nitratifractor sp., assembly GCA_964414305.1. Lineage (GTDB taxonomy): Bacteria > Campylobacterota > Campylobacteria > Campylobacterales > Sulfurovaceae > JAADEQ01. The sequence continues at coordinate 4,323 of CAYPVY010000018.1, read as the reverse complement.
TTTGTCGCTTTGATTGGTTTTTCAAATGTTAAATTATCTTTTAAATCCTCTATCTCTTTTAGTATAGATATTAATCTATCTTTTGATTCTGGATGTTTTGGAAGATTATGCTTAAGATATATTGTATCACTTATAAATATGGGTTTCATAAATTTCCTTATAAATTTTCAAAATCAAATATATCTTTTACTTTTACCCACTCTTTTAGACCATCTCTCCATATATAACTTGCTGGTATAAGAGTTTCATTTTTTATCATATCTTTTATTTCATCTTCACTAAAAGGTCCAATTGGTTTGGAGTTTTTGATAATATAGTATGATTTTTGATTATTAGCATTTTTACCGGTATAATAAGGTAACTCTTGCTCTACATTTAATTCCAAAGTCTCAACATTATCTAATCTAATTCCATATTTATTAAAAATTAATACCATCTGAGAATATAAAAATTGACTAAACTCTTTGCTATCTGCACCCAAAGAGTATATAGAAGATTTCCTATTTATTAATACATCTATAAAATTATCTTCAAACAACGAATTCATTAAATCATCAATATTTGAGTTTGAAAGTTTATCCTCAAAATATTTTAAAAATAGCTCTATATTTATAATATGCAAAGAGAAATATCCACTAGCTTCTAATCTTGCAATTGAGTTATCTTTGTCATTTAATAAAATAGGCTCTTTATTTCCCCATTTAAATCTAAAGCTATCTTTATTTATAAAAAATATGTCTAAACTAAAAGGCTCATCATAATGCTCATCCCACCCTAATTCTTTGGCAATATTTGGTAATGTTTGAGAATTTAGAAGATACTCTCCATAAGTTAATGCATCAAAAGAATGGTTTTTTATAAATATTGCTATTTCACCTTCATTAACTTTTAGTTTTGCATTATAACTTATCTCTTTGTTATTTAGTGGAAATTTATATAAAAGCTCACTTTTATTATTATCTTTCCACTCAATATAATCTATAAAATCCCCAAACAACCAACTCTTAAGACCCATTATTCTATTTTTCTATCTCTTTTGTCTTATTAGAATCAAGCTCTTCTTGTTTTGCTTTTGTAGCAAGTAGAGCTTCTTTTAGAGCTTTTTCAGTTTGAGCTAATTCAACCTCAGCTTTTGCTCTTGCCTCTTTTCCTTTTTGAGCAATTTTTATAGAGTCATTTAGAGTTTCAATTAGAGTTTGATTTGCTTTTTTAATACTCTCAATATCAAATACACCCCTTTCCATCTGTTCTCTTACTTCTTTGTTTGCTTCTCTTAAGCCTTCGGCACTTTGTTCTAATAAATCATTAGTTAAATCATTAGCATTTTTTATAGCTTTTGCTGCATCGTGGCTTCTAAATATTGTTACTGTTTGAGCAAGTTGATTTCTCCATAAAGGTATTGTATTTACAAGTGTAGAGCTAATTTTATTGATAAGTGATTTATCATTTTCTTGAATTAGTCTAATGCTAGGAAGAGCTTGCATAGCAACTTGACGAGATAGCTTTAAGTCATGCACTCTTCTTTCTAAATCATCTCTAAATCCTCTTATCTCTTTTAGATTTTGAACATCTATCATCTCACCATTCTTTGCTTTCTCTTCATACTCTGGAATAACCTTTTCATCAAGCTCTTTTAATTTTATCTCTCCAGCTTTTATATAAAGCTCAAGTTGTCTAAAATAATCTAGATTAGCTTCATATAATTTATCTAGAGATACAATATCTTTTTGAAGTTTTGCTTTGTGCTTTTCTAAATTATCTGAGATTGCATCTATTTGCTCTTTTACCTCTTCATATTTTTGGATAAATTTTGCAACAGGTTTTGTAAAGCCAAAAAGCTTTTGCCACCATGCTAACTTTTTATTTGGGTTAAACTCATCCATATCAAATCCACGAAGAGTAGAAACCATTTCATTTAAAAGCTCTCCACTTTTACCTGTATCTTTATTCTTAACACCTTCAAGCATTCTATTAGATATATCATCAAGTTTCTCTTGAGCCTTTGAACCAAAATATATTACAGAGTTTCTATCTTTGTAATCTATCTCATTTAATGCCTCTTGAAGTTTCTCTTCTTCCTCTTTTATTGGTGCTGGAGGATTCTCTTCTTGATATTTTACTGTAGCTTCTACCAAATCTTTTACTTTTGTTTCCATTGCTATCCTTTCTTAATTTTTTAATTGCTCTTTTAGTGCATCAATTTGCACATCTAAATCAAAAATCTCATTAGATTTTAACCTCTCTAACTCTTTATCAAACCTACTTGACGCATCATTTAGTAAATCTTTTAACCTCTCTTTGTAGCTACTATCTAACAACTCTTTATCTATATCATTATATTGCGTTATAACATCTTTTATACCATCAAGATATACAACCATAAATTTTCTAACAATGTTTATATCTTTTGGGTCTTCTTCTATTGTTTTTAAGATATCTTTTGCTCTATCCAAAGCTTTATTTACAGCACTTTTTAGCTCAATATCTTCAATTTCATCTTTTTCTTTTTCTATATGATTTATTTTTTGTGTTGCTTCATCTAAACTTTTAATCAATCTTTCATAGTTTACTCCAGAATCTTTTGGAAGTTTATTTATATATGGGTCTTTACCATAATATAAATAAGCACCAAGAGCTCCTAATATAGGCGAAACTATTGCAGTAATCAAATTTAAATGTGTAGCAAAAAATGCAATAAAATAAAGAGCAATTAATAAAACAATATATCCATAAAGTTTATATTTATGCTTTGGGGCTAGGGTAATATCTTTATTATTATACTCAAACTCAGCTTCTAAGCCTTTATCTATTAGCTTTGCAGATGCCAAAATTAGCCCAAATCCAATCAATTTAATAGCAAACTTTAAATACTCTCCTTGAAATAGAGATTTAATAGTTGAGCCAAACATCGGTAATAAAAAAATATATATTATTGCAGCTTTTTTAGCTTTTGGTTTGAGAATTTTGGGTAGTTTCATCTTTTTTGGTTTAGCCATTGAAACTACCTCCTATAATCATTACAAAAGAGTATATCATAAATAAAAGTCCAAAAATTTTGTAATAATTCATTATATACCTTAATCTTTTTTATGTATTATATCAAAAAAATGTCAATATATAAAAAAATATTAAGGAAAAGCATGAATATAATAGTAAAAAATTTTTTAGAGCTCACAAAAATACCACACTGTAGTTTTAAAACTCAAAAAATGAGAGATTTTTTAATTAGTTATGCAAAAGATTTGAATTATAATGTTCAAGTAGATAATTATAATAATATTTTAATATATAAAAAATCTCCAAAAATTTGTCTCCAAGCCCACTATGATATGGTATGTGTTGGTGATGCACCAAATATAGAACCTATAATCCAAGATAATATACTCAGAGCAAAAAATTCAAGTTTAGGAGCTGATAATGGCATAGCAATTGCTATGATGATGGAGCTTATGAAAGAGGGAGTTGATGTAGAGTTTTTATTGACAAATGATGAAGAGGTAGGCTTAATTGGTGCAAAAAATTTAGAGCTTAATATAAAAAGTTCTTATCTATTAAATCTTGATAGTGAAGATGAGGCAGAAGTTTATATAGGTTGTGCTGGAGGAGCTGATATAGTAGCTAAACTTAAAGATGAGTTGATTGATGGTGAAGGTGAATATTATGAACTATTGGTAAGTGGTTTACCCGGAGGACACTCTGGAGTGGATATAAACAAAGATATTCCAAATGCCATAAAAGAGTTAGTGAAATATTTAAAGAGTAATTCTATTTATCAAATAGTATCAATTAAAGGTGGAGAGAGAAGAAACTCAATACCAGCTAATGCAGTTGCAATAATAAGAAGTAAATCTAAATTAATTAGCAATGAAATTATCAAAGTTAAAGAGGTAAGCTCTAAAGAAAAAGTATTAAAAAACTCAAAAGATTTAATTGAGCTTTTAGATAAATTTCCTCATGGAGTAATTGAGTTTAATAATAATTTAAATATTCCAAATATAAGTATAAATTTGGCTCAAATTGATTTTAGAAATGATAATCTAGAGCTTATTGCAACAACTAGAGCTATGGATGAGGTTGGGTTAAAGAGTATTAACAAAGATGCAATAAAACTTTTAGAGAGTTTTGGTTTTAGTGTAAAAATAGAAGATGAATACCCAGCTTGGAAGCCTGATATTAATAGTTTTACAAAGATTGTAGAAAAGGCTATGCTAAAAGAGTTTGGCAAATCAGAGCTAAAAGCTATACATGCTGGTCTTGAGTGTGGAGTATTATCAAAAAAATTTCCAAATGTCAAATTTGCCTCTATTGGTCCAAATATTAGAT
>CAYPVY010000017.1:0-16341 GCA_964414305.1 uncultured Nitratifractor sp. | reverse complement strand
GATTTATTTGGTTGCGGGAGAGGGATTTGAACCCCCGACCTTCGGGTTATGAGCCCGACGAGCTACCAGGCTGCTCTATCCCGCGACATAAAAAGTATAAGGAAGTTCCAAATGGATGGGGTAGAGGGACTCGAACCCCCGAATGACTGGACCAAAACCAGTTGCCTTACCACTTGGCTATACCCCAATCAATGAAGTCTTATGCTTTGTGTGGACGGAATTATATCAACTTATTTTACAAAAGTCAAGAGATTTTAGAAAAAAATTGTTAAATTTTTTAAAATGTAGTATTGAAAGATTTTTTGATATAATTAAATAAAAAATAAGGTATAGATATGAGTAGTGCCATAAAAAGAGTTGAACAAGCCATAGAAGATATAAAAAGAGGGAAAATGGTAATTATGATGGATGATGAAGATAGAGAAAATGAAGGAGATTTAGTATATGCTGCTACCTTTAGCACTCCTGATATGGTAAACTTTATGGCAAAAGAAGCACGAGGTCTAATTTGCACCCCTATTACAAAAGATATAGCAAATAGATTAAATTTAACTCCAATGGTAGATAATAATGATTCAAATCATGAGACTGCATTTACAATATCTATTGATTTAGCAACTGCATCTACTGGAATATCTGCAAAAGAGAGAGATGAGTGTATAAAAAAATTAGCATCGCCAATAGCAAAAGCTGAAGATTTTGTCCGTCCTGGTCATATATTCCCTCTGATTGCAAAAGATGGTGGAGTATTGGTAAGGACTGGACATACTGAAGGCTCTATAGATTTATGTAAACTATCTGGAGTTGCTCCTGTAGCTGTAATATGCGAGATAATTAAAGATAATGGCGAAATGGCAAGAAGAGATGATTTAGAAGAGTTTAGAAAAAAACACAACTTAAATATAGTCTATATATCTGATATTGTAGAGTATAGATTATCAAAAGAGCAATTAGTAAAAGAGATAAACAGAGATGATATTGAGTTTTTTGGAGTAAAAGTGCAAAAAATAGAATTTATAGACCACTTAGATAGAACTCACACTGTAATTGAATTTTATAGTGCAAATAAAAAGTGTAATGTAAAATTTCATAATATATCTAAAGATATTGATTTACTTTTGAATGAAAAGAGATATAACAATTTAATTAATTCAATTGATTATTTAAAAAGAAATGGTGGATTATTGATATTTTTAGATACAAATATAATCTCAAGTGAACAAGCAAAAGAGTATGGAATAGGAGCTCAAATCCTAAAAGCTCTTGGTGTAGAAGATATAAATCTTATTACCTCAAATAAAGATACTGAATTTATAGGACTTAGTGGATTTGGATTAAATGTAGCTAAAAAGATAGTTTTATAGTATATAGTTGTATAATTACAAAATTTTTTTATGGAGATAAAATATGGGTTTAGGAATAGGACTTGTAGGATTGCCAAATGTTGGAAAATCAACCACTTTTAATGCTTTAACAAAAGCTCAAAATGCAGAGAGTGCAAACTATCCATTTTGCACAATAGAACCAAATAAAGCTGTAGTTCCAGTGCCTGATACTAGATTAGAAGAGTTAGCAAAGATTGTTAAACCACAAAGGGTTCAATACTCTACTATTGATTTTGTTGATATTGCAGGACTTGTAAAAGGTGCAAGTCGTGGTGAAGGTCTTGGAAATAAATTTTTATCTAATATCAAAGAGACAGAAGTTATTTTGCAAATTGTTAGATGCTTTGATGATGAAAATATAACCCATGTTGAAGGCAGTGTTGACCCAATAAGAGATATTGAAATTATTGAGACTGAACTTTTATTAGCTGATATTGAAGCACTTGAGAAGAGAATATCAAACCTTGAGAGAAAAGCAAAAGGTAATGATAAAGATGCAAAAGCACAACTAGAAGTTGCAAAAAGATTATTAGAGCATCTTGAATCTGAAAATCCAGTTAGCACATTTGAAGATGATAGTGATGCATTTGAGACACTAAAAAAAGAGTTAAGATTTTTGAGTGCAAAAGAGATAATTTATGGTGCAAATGTTGATGAAGATGGATTAGCTCAAGATAATGAATATGTAAAAGCTTTAAAAGAGTATGCAAAAAGCAAAAATAGAGAAGTTATTAAACTTTGTGCAAAGATTGAAGAAGAGATGGTAAGCTTCGATGAAGATGAAAAAAAGGAGATGCTAGAGTCTTTAGGTGTTAAAGAGTCAGGGCTTGATCAAATTATAAGAAAAGGTTTTGAAAAATTAGGCTTAATGAGTTACTTTACAGCAGGTGTAAAAGAGGTAAGATCTTGGACTATTAAAAAAGGCACAACTGCACCAAAAGCAGCAGCAGTAATTCATAATGATTTTGAAAAAGGCTTTATTAGAGCTGAGGTGATTAGTTATGAAGATTTTGTAAAATATGGTGGAGAAGCTGGTGCAAAAGAGGCTGGTAAAATGAGGCTTGAGGGGAAAGAGTATATTGTTCAAGATGGTGATGTTATGCACTTTAGATTTAATGTGTAAAGGTATTTTATGAAAAAGCTTATATTTTTAATAGCTATTGCTACTTTTTTTAGTAGCTGTGCCCAAAAAACCCAAAATGCAACATCAAAATTTATAAAAGATTATCAAATAAATTATAAAGTTGATGACGCTATAGAGATAATTTCTAAGACGCTAAAAGATAAAAACTACCAAATAAGCTCAATATTTGATCACGAAAAAAATGCACTAAAATTAAAAGAGATGCTATATCCAACAAAAACGATAAATATCTATAATCCAAAAATAGCTACTAAATTAATTCAATGTAATCCTTCAATGGCTTTAGAGATGCCTATTCGTATAGCTCTATATAATAAAATTGATGGAAAAACTCATATAACTTATACAGATCCTGAATATTGGAGCTTAAAACATAATATAAAAGATAGCGAGTGTCTAAAACTTTTGATTGTTATAAAAAATGATTTATATGACCTAAGAGTAGCACTTGGAGCAAAATAGATGAAACCATCTGAAGTTATTAAATATATAAAAGAAGCCCTTAATCTAAATAGGACGCAAATATTACACATATATCAATTAGAAGAGTTTCCTATGGATAAAGAGAGATTAGATAGAATCTTAAAAAACTCTTCTAAAAAAGATAGTATAAATGCAACATATGAAGAGTTGGGAGTTTTCCTAGATGGTCTTATACAATATAAAAGAAAAGAATCCAAAAGAGATAATCAAGAAGATGAAGTTATTTTAGATAATAATCTAATAATGAAAAAACTAAGAGCAGCTCTTAACTTAAAAGAGTATGAGATAGCTTTAATATTTGAATTAGCAGATTTTAAAATATCTAAATCTATGATAAAAGATATATTTAGAGCACCAAATCATCCAAAATACAAAGAGGCAAATGATGCAATTTTAAAAGCATTTCTTGAAGGATTGATTGAATTTTACTATGATAGTGGAGAGTATCTTTGATAATCAATACAAAAGCTAAGCTTGTATTAATTAACTACATATAATTTTTTGATTACTTCATTTATTAAAGTATTTGCATTATGCAACATCTCAATACTATCTTTTGTAATATTTAATTCATCATTAACAGGAGTATTCATCAGCTTTAATAATTCATCTAATAGTAATTGAGTTTTTTCTACCTCTAGTCTGCTTGCTTTTTGCAAAGAGTCTATACCCTCTTCTTCTGGCTTTTCAATAAATAATATTCTTCTAATTTTTGCATTTTGCTCTTGTAAAATAACATCATACTTTAGCATTACAGACTCAATATTTTTAATATGCTCAATCAACTCTTCAATTCTACTAATTTTATCATCTAATGAATCGATATACTCTTGAGTAGTTTGCTCTATTTTTTGAACATATTTTATATTTCTAGATTTTTGTATACTTCTTACTATCTTATATACTATAAAACCTATAGCCAGTGATGAAACTCCTATTACACTATATCCAGCAATAGGACCCTCTAGATGCAAAAGCTCTGCTATTTTTGAAGCTATTGTATCTAGATTACTCTTTTGTAAAAATGTCGCACTATTTAGTGGTAGATTTGAAATTTTTGCTCCATAAATAATAGCTATCCCACTTGCAGCTATCGCTGATAATAAACCAAAAAACACCCCTTTTACAATACCTTTAGATGGTTTTTTAATTTTTATTAACTCTTCTTTATTATCTTGTTTTATCTCAGATATTAAATTATCTTCTTTATTTAAAGAATCAATTCCTAACCTTTTTAGTAGCTCAAGCGACTCTTCAACTGTAGAGTCTAAAATTTTATTCTCCAACTCTATAAATTCTTGGGTAGTTTTTTCTAGCTCCTGATTAATTTGAAGATACTCTTGATACTTATTTTGTGCTAACTCTTTAGTTAATTCAACTTTTTTTATTAATTCTTCATGAGAATTTACTTTTTGTTTAGGTAATATCTCATCACCCTCCTCTTTTATCTCTACCTCTTTTGCCTTAATAGATTCATCCTCATTTACACCACTATCTAACTCTTCATTATTTAGAACTTCTTCATTTTGATTACTCATATTTAATCCTTACCTAAAATATCTAAGATAAATATCTTATATAATAATATCAAAAAAATATAATTATTTTCCAAAAAATTTAAGATATAATTCCAAGAAAAAATAGAAGGTTAATAATATGGGAATATTTTTATATATAATTGTAGCTATTTTGGTCTTGAGCCTTTTGGTATTTTTTCATGAATTAGGACACTATAGTGTTGCTAAACTTTTTGGAGTAAAAATAGAAAGATTTAGTATTGGATTTGGAAAGCCATTTTATAAAAAATATTGGTTAGATACAGAGTGGGTTTTTGCTCCAATTTTACTTGGTGGATATGTAAAGATGAAAGGTCAAGATGATATAAATCCATTAGAAAAAAATTGTGATAAAGATAGCTATAATAGTAAAAAACCATGGCAAAGAATATTAATACTTTTAGCTGGTCCTTTTGCTAATATTCTTTTAGCATTTTTTATATATTTAATAATTGCACTAAATGGTGCACCAATTAGTGCAGCTAGTGATTATCTAGAACCAATTGTAGGTAGTGTAAAAGCAAATTCTCCAGCACAAAAAGCAGGATTAAAAAGAGGAGATAAGATAGTTAAAGTTGGAAATATAGATATAAAATATTGGTATGAGCTAGGAAATGCTATACAAAATAGCAATCCACCTATAAGATTACTTATAAAAAGAGATGGAAAAGATATAAACCTATCTTTAAACTATATGATAGAAAATAGACAAAATGAATTTAATGAAACAATAAAAAGAAAAATCATAGGTATTACCCCGCTTGTAAAAAAGAATCAAATCATAAATTTTTCGATAACTGACGCTATAAAATATGCCTATAATGAGACAATAAAAGCAACACTATTAATAACCAAAGGGTTACAAAAAGTAACAACTGGAGAGGTTGATTCTAAAAATATAAGTGGTGCTATAACTATTTTTGATATTTTAATTAAATTTGCTCAAGCTGGTTTTATATATCTTTTATATATTATGGCTTTAATTTCTGTAAATTTAGGAGTATTAAACTTACTGCCAATTCCAGCATTAGATGGTGGACACATTATGTTTAATTTGTATGAGATGATAACAAAAAAACCTCCATCAGAAGAGATATTATATAAATTAACGGTGGCTGGATGGATAATACTTTTGAGTTTAATGATGTTTGGGTTATATAATGATATAAATAGAATATGGGGTTAATTATTGCTTTGATATAATTACAAAAAAATAAAGAGGATAAAATGATTTTAGACAAAGAGCACCTTAGAGCAAATCTCGATAAAATAATTTGGGATATTGAAGAGGCTAGAATAAAAAGAAGTGAGCATTTAATTGTTCAACTAGTTGTTGTTGGCAAATATACAGAACTTGAAAATATAAAAACACTATATCAATTAGGACAAAGAGCTTTTGGAGAAAACCAAGTTCAACAATTAGAAAATAGAGCAAAAGAGTTAGAAGATTTGCCAATAGCTTGGCATATGATAGGAACTTTGCAAAAAAATAAAATAAATAAATTAATAGATTTAAATCCTTATCTTTTACAATCACTAGATTCATTAGATTTAGCAAATGAATTAAACAAAAGACTCGAAGCAAAAGGTAAAAAAATGAATGCTCTTTTGCAAATTAATAGCTCTTATGAAGAGACAAAAAGTGGGGTTGCTCCAAAGGATGCTATAGATATTTACAAACAAATTCAAGATAATTATAAAAATATAAATCTAAAAGGTGTAATGACTATAGGAGCAAATAGCAAAGATAGAGACATAGTTAAAAAAAGTTTTGATACAACTTATGAAATTTTTGATAAACTAAAATCAAATGGTGCCACAATATGCTCTATGGGAATGAGCAGTGATTTTAAATTAGCTATTGAGTGTGGTTCAAATATGGTAAGAATTGGGAGTGCATTGTTTAAATGAGTAAAAATGATACAATATTAGTCCATATCTGTTGCTCTGTAGATAGCCACTATTTCTTACAAAAACTACAAAAAGAGTATCCTGAGTTTAAATTGGTTGGCTTTTTTTATGACCCAAATATACATCCTTATAGTGAATACTATCTAAGGCTACTTGATGTAAAAAGAAGTTGCAAAAAATTAAATGTAGATTTGATTGAGGGAGAATATGATTATGATGCTTGGATAGATAGTGTTAGGGGATTAGAGAATGAGCCCGAAAAGGGTGCAAGATGCTCAGTGTGCTTTGATAGAAGATTTGAAGTAAGTGCTAAAAAAGCAGAAGAGATTGATGCAAAATATTTTACCTCTACACTACTTACATCACCTAAAAAATCCCTAAAGCAACTCAAAAAGAGTGGTGATGAATTGGCAAAACAATATAATATAGAGTTTTTAGCTCCAGATTTTCGTCAAAAAAATGGAACCCAAGAGCAAAATATTATTGCTAAAGAGGCAAAACTTTATAGACAAAACTATTGTGGATGTATCTATGGCTTAACTATCCAAAGAAATCAACAAGATAAATTATTAGATGAACTCTTTTCTCCTATTTCAAATCAGATACAACCAGCATCAATTGAAGATAGAATCACTTTATATGAAAAGAGAGAAGAGCTAGAAGAGAGTAATATTGATTATAAAATCATCAAAAGAAGATTTTTAAACTGGAGATTATTATATGCTATAATCAAACACAAAAAAGAGCCTCTAATATCACATATTCTTCCATACTCTAAACTAAAGAGTGGTTTTTCTAGAGGTAAAATTGAATATAATATTGATGATATATACTATTTTAGTAGAGATGAAATAAAGTTTATTACACTAAATTATTATAATAAGCTATCTAATAGAAATTATAAAAATACTTTAGAATTAATTTATAATCCACCTACTTTTAAAGAAGAGTTAAATATTAGAAATGCAATTATCAAAGAGGCATATGATCTATCAACAATAATAGTTGTAGATGAAATTCCTCAAGGAAAGGTTGAACTAAAAATTGACTCTAAAGTATATGAAGATGTAAAAGAGGAGTTAATTATTTTACATAGGTAGCACCTAATTAAGTAGGCTTAAAAATAAATTAAATAGTAAACTAAATGTTAAGTAATATTTAGATATTATAGCAAAGATAATTTTGAATAAAGAGGTCTTATATGCTATTTAATGTAATGGAAATACAAAATATACTTCCACATAGATATCCCTTCCTTTTAGTAGATAGAATAACTGCTTTAAAACCTGGTGAATTTATAGAAGGTTATAAAAATGTATCAATATCTGAACCAGTTTTTCAAGGGCATTTTCCTGGACATCCAATATATCCTGGAGTTATGATAATTGAAGGAATGGCTCAAGCTGGAGGGGTTTTGGCATTTAAGAGTATGGATGAAAAAGGTCAAGAAGATACAAAAGATAAAGTTGTATATTTTATGAGTATTGATAAGGCTAAATTTAGAGCACCAGTAGTTCCTGGTGATAAATTGGTATATAGATTAAATGTAATTAAAAATAGAGGCTCTGTTTGGCATCTTGATGCTAAAGCTTATGTAGATGAGAAGCTTGTTACAGAAGCTGAACTAAAAGCTATGATAGTAGATAAATAATGAGTAATATTCACCCAACTGCCATCATAGAAGATGGTGCAAAAATAGGCGATAATGTATCTATTGGTGCATATAGCTATATTGGAAAAGATGTTAATATAGGTGATAATACTACTATAGGAAGTCATACCTTAATTGAAGGTAATACAACAATAGGTAAAGATAATAAAATATTCTCACATGCAGTAATTGGCTCAATCCCTCAAGATTTAAAATATAATGGTGAGAGAGTTGAACTTATAATTGGTGATAGAAATAAAATTAGAGAGTTTACTCTTATAAATCCAGGCACAAAAGGAGGCGGTGGAGTTACAAAAATTGGAGATGATAACTTACTTATGGGATATGTGCATATTGCTCATGATGTTATAATTGGAAATAGATGCATATTAGCAAATGCTGCAACACTAGCTGGACATGTAGAACTTGGAAATGGTGTAGTAATTGGAGGCTTAACTCCTATCCATCAATTTGTAAAAATAGGAGATTTAGCAATGATAGCAGGAGCTAGTGCATTATCTCAAGATGTTCCACCATATTGTCTAGCAGAAGGTAATAGAGCAAAAATAAGAAGTTTGAATCTAACGGGTCTAAGAAGACATATAAAAAATAAAGAAGATATAGATGAATTAAAAAAGGCTTATAAAGAGTTGTTTTTAAAAAATAAACCTATACAAGAGGTAGCTTCTAAATTAATCAATAGTAATAATAAATATGTTGTAAATATGGCAAAATTTATTAAAGAATCTCAAAGAGGTATAGCAATATTAAGGAGTAAAAATTGAGTAAACATTGTAGTTTTTGTGGTTCACAAGAGAGTGATAATCTACCATTAGTAGCAGGACAAAATGCTTATATTTGTGAAAATTGTGTAGTTTCTGCATATAAAATTTTATTTGGTGATGAAGGTAATTCATATGAAGAGATGGCTCAAGAGTTAAGAGAGCTAACACCAAAAGAGTTAAAAGAGTTTTTAGATAACTATGTAATTGGTCAAGATGAAGCCAAAAAAACTCTTAGTGTTGCTGTATATAACCATTACAAAAGAATACTAAAAGGTAATATTCAAGATAATGATACTGAGATATCAAAATCAAATATTTTACTTGTTGGACCTACCGGAAGTGGTAAAACTCTACTTGCGCAATCAATAGCAAAATTTTTAGATGTGCCAATAGCAATTGCAGATGCAACAAATCTAACTGAAGCTGGATATGTAGGTGAAGATGTTGAAAATATTTTAACAAAATTACTACAAGCTGCAGATGGGGATATAGAAAGAGCCCAAAGAGGTATAGTATTTATAGATGAGATTGATAAAATTGCTAGAGCTGGTGAAAATAGATCAATTACTAGAGATGTATCTGGTGAAGGAGTTCAACAAGCACTTTTGAAAATTATAGAAGGCTCAATTGTAAATATTCCGCCAAAGGGTGGAAGAAAACATCCAAATCAAGATTTTATACAAATTGATACTTCAAATATTCTTTTTATTTGTGGTGGGGCATTTGATGGAATAGAAGAGATAATAGAAAGAAGAATTGGAGGCAATACTCTAGGTTTTGGTCATAAAAAAAGAACAAAAGAGGATAATGAAAATATTTTATCGCATCTAGAGCCGGATGATTTAGTCTCTTTTGGATTGATACCAGAATTAATTGGAAGATTGCATGTAATAACAACACTAAAAAAGATATCAATTGATGATATGGTAAGAATATTAACAGAACCAAAAAATGCTCTTGTTAAACAATATAAAGCCCTATTTGAGCTTGATAATGTAACTTTAACTTTTGAAGATGAAGCACTAAAAGAGATTGCAAAAAAAGCATTAGAGAGAAAAACAGGTGCCAGAGGTTTAAGATCAATTTTAGAAGATATTTTACTAGATATTATGTTTCAATTACCAGAATTACAAGGTTATGAAGTTATAATTACAAAAGATGTTGTTAATAAAAAAACAACTCCACTTTTAATAAAAAATAAAAAAAGTGCATAGTGAGGAGTAACGGTGGGATTTTTTAAAAATATATTTAGCTTTTTATCACAGGATATGGCAATAGATTTAGGGACGGCTAATACTTTAGTTTTATTAAAAAATAAAGGTATTGTTATAAATGAACCATCAGTTGTAGCAATTAGAATAAATAAGGCTGGTCAAGAAGAGATACTAGCAGTTGGACAAGAAGCAAAAGATATGGTTGGTAAAACACCTGGAACAATAAAAGCTATTAGACCAATGAAAGATGGTGTAATAGCAGATTTTAATACAACAGAGATGATGATAGAATATTTTATTAAAAAAGTAAATGCATCAAGCTTTTTGTCATCTCCTAGAATTGTAATTTGTGTTCCTTATGGCTTAACTCAAGTAGAGAGAAAAGCAGTAAGAGAGTCTGCTTTAAATGCTGGAGCTAGAAGTGTTTATCTAATAGAAGAACCTATGGCTGCTGCTATTGGAGCTGGGCTTCCTGTGCATGAACCAAATGGAAATTTAGTTGTAGATATTGGTGGTGGGACTACTGAAATTGGTGTTACATCTCTAAATGGTTTAGTTATTAGTAAATCTATTAGAATTGCTGGTGATAAGCTAGATGCAGCAATTATGGATTATGTAAAGAAAAATTTTAATCTTTTAATTGGAGATAGAGTTGCAGAAAACTTAAAAATTGAAATTGGAACTGCAATTAAACTAGATGAACCATTAACTACAATAGTAAAAGGTAGAGACCAACTTGAAGGAAGCTTAAAATCTATTGAGATAAATAGTGAACATATAAGAGAGGCAATAGCAGATCCTTTAGAGCAAATTACAGATGCCCTAAAAAGTGTTTTAGAAGAGACTCCACCAGAATTAGCTGGAGATATTGTAGAAAATGGTATTGTATTAACTGGTGGTGGCTCTTTAATAAGAGGCTTAGATAAATATCTAGCCGAAGAGGTAAAATTACCTGTATATATTGCCGATGAGCCTTTACTTGCTGTTGCTAAAGGAACTGGTAAAGCTTTAGAACAAATAGATATTTTGCAGCAAATTAATTACGAAGATTAATATAGATGAAAAAAAGAAGTTTCTTACTTCTAATTGCTTTAATTATTGCACTTATAATCTCAGCAAAATATAATGGTGCAATAAAAGGTTTTATATTAGACTTTATAAACCCTATTAAGATGACTTATCTTAAACTAACTAGAATTAGTGATAACTATTTAGAAGAGCAAAAAAATATTATTAGGCTTAAAAAAGAGAATGAAAAATTAAATAAACTACTTATTAATCAAGCAAACTATATAGAACAACTTACAAAAATATATAAACTTCTTCCATCTTTATCTAAACTTCCATATAAGAGTATTTATCTAGTAGATACTATATCTTATGTGAAATTAAATAGATTAAATGAAATTATATTAACAAATCCTAAAAAAGTTAAATTAAAAGAAGATAAGCTTTATGGTTTGATACAAAAAGATGTAGCCGCAGGAATTGCCAGGAAAATAAATGGAAAACTATATGGATATTTACTATCTCATCCTCAATGTAGATTTAGCGTAATTATAGGAAAAGAGAAAATAAGCGGTATAGCTCAAGGAGACAATAAAAATGGTATGATTGTGAAGTTTATACCTAGAAATTCAAAGATAAAAATAGGAGATATTGTAAAAACTAGTGGTTTAGATAATATATTTTTTCCAGATATTCCTGTAGGTGTAGTTAAAGGTGTAAAGACTCTAAGCACTTATAAATTGGCTCAAATTTCAATTTATGCCAAATTAGAAAATCCAAATATTTTCTTTTTGATATCTGATGCTACACCTTACCTAACAACCAACTATATGCCTCAGACTTCATTTCCAAACAAAGTATATCCTTTTGTAAGAGGAGATAAACCTGAAACAAATAGCTCAAGTAGTGCTATCCAAACACAAGAAAATATTGTAGAGCCAAAAACTTTAGATGAAAAAGATTACTTAAATATAATTAACTCTAAGATTATTTGGGATAATAAATTAGAGATTAACCAAACTATAAATAAAAGCTATTAAATAATATTTAAACAATTACATTCAAAAAATGTTAATTAGCATTTAACCACATTTAGGTATAATGCTAAACTAAAAAGAGGTCTTAACATATGCCAAAACGCACTGATATAAAAACTATACTTCTAATAGGCTCTGGACCTATAGTAATTGGTCAAGCTTGTGAATTTGACTATTCAGGAACTCAAGCTGCAAAGACTTTAAAAGATTTAGGATATAGAGTAGTTTTGATAAACTCTAATCCAGCTACAATAATGACTGACCCAGAATTTGCAGATAGAACATATATAGAACCAATTGAAGAAGAAATAATTTATAAAATAATAAAAAAAGAAAATGTAGATGCAATCTTACCTACTATGGGTGGTCAAACTGCACTAAATGTTGCTATGAGCATGTATGAAAAAGGTATGCTTGATAATGTAGAGTTTCTAGGAGCTAATCCTGAAGCTATAAAAAAAGGTGAAGATAGACAAGCTTTTAAAGATGCTATGATAAAAATTGGTATGGATTTGCCAATTTCAAAATATGCATATAATATAGATGAGGCAATAGAGGCTGCAAAAGAGATAGGTTTTCCATTAATTATTA
Organism: uncultured Nitratifractor sp.; assembly: GCA_964414305.1. Classification (GTDB taxonomy): domain Bacteria; phylum Campylobacterota; class Campylobacteria; order Campylobacterales; family Sulfurovaceae; genus JAADEQ01. The sequence goes on along the minus strand of CAYPVY010000017.1, from coordinate 3,576 downwards.
GAGCTTCATATACACTAGCTGGTGGCGGAAGTGGTGTAGCATATAATATTGATGAATTTAAAGAGATTGCTAAAAATGGATTAGAGGCTAGTCCAATTAATGAGATACTAATAGAAGAGTCTTTGCTTGGGTGGAAAGAGTATGAGATGGAGGTTATTAGAGACAAAGAAGATAATTGTATAATTGTCTGCTCTATAGAAAACCTTGACCCTATGGGTGTTCATACTGGAGACTCTATAACCGTAGCACCTGCTTTAACGCTAACTGACAAAGAGTATCAAAGAATGAGAGATGCCTCTTTTAAAATTCTAAGAGAAATAGGTGTAGATACTGGTGGAAGTAATGTTCAATTCTCAGTCAATCCAAAAACAGGTAGAATGATTGTTATCGAAATGAACCCAAGAGTTAGCCGCTCATCTGCACTTGCTTCTAAAGCTACTGGATACCCAATCGCAAAAGTTGCAACTCTACTTGCTGTTGGATTTACACTTGATGAAATTACAAATGATATTACCGGAACTCCAGCCTCTTTTGAACCAGTAATTGATTATATCGTAACTAAAATTCCTCGTTTTACATTCGAGAAGTTTCCTCAAGCTAACTCAACTCTTACAACTGCAATGAAGAGTGTTGGAGAGGTTATGAGTATAGGAAGAACATTTAAAGAATCTTTTCAAAAAGCTCTTGTTTCTTTAGAGACTGGATTAATTGGCTTTAATGAGATTAATTGTGATGAGGATGAATTAAATAGAGAGATTAGAAGACCTAATGAAAAGAGAATTTTATATGTAATGGAAGCTTTTAGAAGAGGCAAAAGCGTAGAAGAGGTTTTTGAATTATCAAAGATTGACCCATGGTTTTTGTATCAGTTTGAAGAACTAGCTCTAAGAGAAAAAGAGATAAATATAGATACACTAAACAACCCTACTCTTCTTAGAAAAATAAAAAGTGAAGGTTTTAGTGATGCTATGATTGCACACCTAATTAATAAAGAAGATGGAACATCTTTAAATGAAAATGATATCTATAATGCAAGAGTAAAATTTGGCATAACTCAACATTTTAATGAGGTAGATACATGTGCTGCAGAATTTAAAGCTTTAACTCCATATCTTTACTCTTCTACTTCAATTTCGCCAAATCTTATAGAAGATAAAAGTAGTAATAAAGATAAGAAAAAAGTTTTAGTAATTGGTGGTGGTCCAAATAGAATTGGACAAGGTATTGAGTTTGATTATTGCTGTGTTCATGCTGCATTTGCACTTAAAGATATGGGGATTGAGTCTATTATGTATAACTGCAACCCTGAGACTGTATCAACTGATTATGATACTAGTGATATCTTATATTTTGAACCAATTGATTTTGAGCATGTTAGAAATGTTATCGAAGTAGAAAAACCAGATGGTGTAATAGTTCATTTTGGGGGTCAAACACCACTAAAACTAGCAAAAGGGTTAACACAAATTGGTGCTAAAATTGTAGGAACACCAGCAAAAGTTATAGATTTAGCCGAAGATAGAGAAAAGTTTTCAGAATTTATTAAAAAGCTTGGTTTAAAACAACCAGATAATGGAACTGCATTTACAAAAGAAGAAGCTTTAATTATAGCAAATAAAATTGGATATCCTGTTCTTGTTCGTCCAAGCTTTGTTCTTGGTGGTAGAGCTATGAGAACAGTATTTAATGATAGTGAATTAAAAGAGTATATGGATGAAGCAGTAGAGGTATCAAATGATTCTCCAGTATTAATTGATAAATTTTTAAATAATGCAATAGAGCTAGATGTTGACGCAATATGTGATGGGAAAGATGTATATATAGGTTCTATTATGCAACATATTGAAGAGGCTGGTATTCACTCTGGCGATAGTGCTTGTATTCTACCAACCATATCAATATCAGAAAAAATTAAAGAAAAAATAGAAAAACAAACAATGGATATAGCTCTAAATATTGGGGTCATAGGATTACTAAATATCCAATATGCAATATATGAAGATGAAGTTTATCTAATAGAGGTAAACCCAAGAGCTAGTAGAACTGTTCCATTTGTATCTAAAGCTACTGGTGTGCCATTAGCAAAAGTTGCAACTATGGTTATGATTAAACAAAATCTAAAAGAGGCACTAAAATATTATGATACATTTAATGTTGTAGATTTTAGTAGTAAACCAATGAAGCCAAAATTAAAAGAGCATGTAGCAATTAAAGAGGCTGTATTTCCATTTAATAAGCTTCCTGGTTCAGACTTGATTTTAGGACCTGAGATGAAATCTACTGGTGAAGTTATGGGAATTAGTAGAAGTTTTGGATTAAGTTTTGCTAAATCTCAAGCAGCCTCTAAAAATATCATCCCACTTAGCGGAAAGGTATTTATATCATTAACTTCAAATGATAAAAAATATGCTGGTGAAATTGGAAAACTATTTGTTAATCTAGGATTTAAAATAGTTGCTACAAGAGGAACTCATCAAGCTCTAAAAGAAGCTGGTGTTGAATCTGAGCTTGTTTTAAAACTTAGCGAGGGTCGTCCAAATATTGATGATATGATAAAAAATCAAGAGATTGCTATAGCTATTAATACAAGCGATAGCACAGCTACAAAAAGTGATGCAAAAAAGATAAGACAAAGTGTTTTAGCAAATAATGTAGCATACTTTACAACTATTGCAGCAGCTAAAGCAGCAGCTAAAGCAATAGAAGAGCTTAAAAATAGTAAAGGTGAAATAGAACCATATGCTATACAAGATTATCTAAAAGATGAAAAGTAGTATTTTTTTAACCAATACAGATACTACCATTGGATTTATATCTAAAGATAAAAAATCTTTAGATAAAGCTAAAAATAGAATTGATGGAAAAGAGTATATTACTGCTCTTTCTTCTCTAAAACACCTAAAAAAAAGAGTTCCTAAAAAATTTAAAAAAATCGTTAGAAGAGCAAAAAAAACTACTTTTATTTTAAATAAAAATTACTCTTTTAGAATCATACAAGATGACAATCATAACTTATTAATAAATAGATTAAACTTTGCATTTACAACTTCTGCAAATAAAAGTGGAAAAGAGTTTGATATAGAGTATGCAATAGATAAATCTGATATAATTATTTATCCAATATCCAATCCAAAAACTCCATCAAAACTATATAAAATAAATAAGAAAAAAATAAAAAGATTAAGATAAGAAGAATAAGTTTAGATGTGCAGTAATCTAAAGATTATTTATCTTTATTTTTACTTGCTGCACATCTAGCATCAACAATGCCATCAACAAATTGGTTATTATCACTACTTTTTATGCTTTTATTATAACCTAATGATACACTAGCTTGATTTTGTAAAAAATCCCATCCACCCATTACTGCACCACTTTTAAAATTATAACCAGCACTAATATCAATACCAATTTTTTTACTATCTTTAGCCCAAGGATAAAAACTAATTCCAGCTCCTACAACTGGCTTTTTCTCTTCATCTGTAGATAAAATTTTCAAAGTTGCACCAGCTCCAGATAAATCAGAAGCTCCAAATTTATATGTAAATCCTCCCATAACTGCAGGATTAGAATAAC
>CAYPVY010000016.1:0-16422 GCA_964414305.1 uncultured Nitratifractor sp. | reverse complement strand
TTAATTTATAATAAAGATAATAATAGTTTTGTATGTGTAAAACAATTTAGAGCTGCTTTATACTTTAATCATAAAATTACTCATACATTAGAGCTTTGTGCTGGAATGATAGATAAAGATTGCTCAATAGAGCAAATTGCCAAAGAAGAGATTTTAGAAGAGTGTGGGTTTGATGTGCCAATTAGTTCAATTAAAAAACTTACTTCATTTTATACAAGCGTAGGAAGCTCTGGTTCAAAACAATATCTTTTTTTTACTGAAGTAGATGAGAGTATGAGAGTCAATTGTGGTGGAGGTATAGATGGAGAAGAGATGATTGAAGTTGTTGAAATACCTATAAATAAAGCAAGAGAAGTTATGTTTGATGAAAATATAGCAAAAACACCAGGATTACTTTTTGCCTTTGAGTGGTATCTAAATAAGATAAATGTAGATTAAATATTATAAAGGAGCAAAATTGAGAAAATCTACAATTACAGATATTATTGCAATTATTTTAGTAATCTTATCTATATTTGCTTCTAATGAATATAAAGATTATCTATATTATGCTGGATTGTTTGCACTCTCTGGTGCATTAACTAACCAAATTGCAATCTATATGCTATTTAATAAAGTCCCTTTTCTTTATGGTTCAGGAGTAATTGAATTAAACTTTGAAAAATTTAAAAAAGCTATCAAAGATATGATAATGGAGCAATTTTTTACTAAAGAGAGATTAAATAACTTTTTCAAAGAAGAAGAAAATAAAATCAACTTAGCCCCTATAGTAGAAAAAACAGATTTTAATGTAGCTTTTGATGCATTAAAAGAGAGTGTTATGGAATCTAAATTTGGACAAGTTATAAATATGTTTGGAGGAGAAGAAACTCTTGAAAACTTAAGAGAAAATTTCAACCAAAAGCTAAAGAGTGCAATTGTTAAGATAGTATCAAGTAAAGCTTTTAAAGAACAATTAGAACACCACTTGCAAACTTCTAGCCTAAGTGAAGATTTAAGCCAAAAAGTAGAAAATATAATTGATAATAGACTAAAAGAGCTTGGACCAAAGAGTGTAAAAGAGTTGCTAAATAGACTTATTAAAGAGCATCTTGAATGGCTTGTTGTTTGGGGAGGAGTTTTTGGAGGGTTGATAGGATTTATATCTGCTTTTATAAACCATTATATATCTTAAACTTTTAATATGAAATTTACTACTTTAGTAATCTTCATATTGGAATTTGTCAAAATGAAATAGTTTAAGCAAATATTTATTAATATAGTTATAATATTATTTAATAAAACTATATTTACTTAAAAGGCTCATAAAATGATACTATTGAAAAAAACTTTTTTGATTTTTATATTAATTTTATTCTGGAATGGTTGTGCAAGAGATAATGCGGTTGCTATGAATCTATATCAACCAAACAACAAAGAAGAAAAGGTTTCATCAATATCAGTTGAAATTACACAAGAGATGATAGATAAAGCAAGAAGAGATTTAAAAGAGAGTGGAGAGCTTTAAAGCTCTTGATAGATATCTAATTTGATAAAATAACTCTATAGCGGAATTACTCTAACATTCTCATCAAGTTTTTGCTTTAGCATCCCTTCTATTGCAAACAATGTTCCAGTGCTAGCACTTGCACATCCATTACAAGCACCTAAATATCTTATATAAATATCTGTATTATCTCCATTCTCTTTAACATCTAATATTTCCATATCTCCACCATCCATTACTAACATATGACGAATATGTCTATCAATTACAGATTCTATAGCTGCTTTTTTCTCATCTATGCTCATCTCTTTAAAAGGCTTATTAGAGACCTCTACATTAGATTTTTTCTCACTCTCAATCTCATCTAAAGTCTCTCTTAATAAATCGCTTAGATATATATTAGATAGATAATCTCCTGCACCTGGGTATTGACAACTCTTATCATATGCACCAGCTCTAGTAATATCAATCAAATCTTCCAAATTATCAATATTAAATCTCTTTATACTCTCTTTTATAAATGATTTAGTAGCACCACTAAAACTATCTACAACTTCACTCTCTTCTAGCTCCCCTTTATATGCCTTTGCACAACTATATAATGCATCTATCATTACATTAGTTAAAAATCTCATACTCTTTGGAAGTGCTACTTTGTTTGGATTTTCTCTTAAAAAATACTCCAAGCCCTTCTCTTTTAAGTTCAATATCTCATCTGGAGTCTTATTTTTAGATATTAATCCAGCAATTGAAGCAACAGCTATCAACTCTGCTTCTCCAAAAACCTTTAACTTACAATCTACAATTTTTTCATCACTATCTAATGCCCAAAATATATCAATTTTTAAGCCACTTTTGCAACTTCCATAAGAAAATTTGAATAATTTTGCATTTAACTTTTTAGCTTCTTCTTCGCTAATTTCACCTAAATTTTGTGGTCTACTAATTAAAGAATCTAACTTAAAGTTATCTCTAACTTGTGGTAAAATAGCCTCTTTACTCATTTTTATCTCCTTTTGCACAAGAACTAATAGCCCTTATCTCCTCTATAGACTCTTTTATAGCTTCTATTGCTGTTTTTATATCCTCTTTTTTGATATGTAAGCCCAAACTAAAACCTACTATAGAGTGTCTTAAGCTATCATCAAGTTTAGCTAACTCAACCAAACTAACTCTTTCGAAGTTTCTATTGTTAAATGTGCAAAATGAATATGCAACTATATCTTTTCTTGCTAATGCATCAATAAGCATAGAGGCATGAACACCTTCAAATGCCATAATAGAAACAGTAGGCACTCTCAAAGCCCAAGGAGCAAGAGAGTAAGCTCCATCAATCTTTAATAACTCTTCTTCAAATTCATCTCTAAGCTCTCTTATATCTTCTAGCTCAAAATCTAAAGCATCTATTGCCTCTTCCAAAGCTTTAGCAAAACCAATAACTTTTGATATATCTTTTGGCATAGCTCTAAGAGAACTTTGCTCATTCTCTCTTCCAAAAACTATTGGCATTATCTCCAAAGCATCTTTTTTAATATATAAAGCTGCTATATCTTTTGGACCTTCTATATTATCAGAACAAAAGCTAAGATAACTTATCTCATCTCTTTGAACATCTATAGGGATTCTCCCCATAGCATCTTTAGCATTTACATATAATGGTGCCTCAACCATAGAACAAATCGAAGAAATCTCTTCAATTGGCTGAATGACACCACTCTCTTCATCTACCAAAGGTATAGAAACAATAGCTGTTTTTGTATTGACATACTCTTTTAAAATATCTATATCAACTGTTCCATCAATGGTTACTGGAATTCTATTTATTCTACAACCTTGAGACTCTAAAAACCTTGCAACTCTCAACTCATCTTCAGATGCTCTTTGAGATATAATAATACTATTTTTTCTACCTGTTAAAATATATTTTGCATACATACTTAAAAATATTTGACTTGTTGCCTCATTTACACTAGAGGTAAATATAATAGTATCTTCATCTCTTGCATTTATACTTCTATATACTTTATCAACTGCTTCTTTGTAAGCTTTCAAAGCATTTTGATTCTCTTTTGTCGGAATATTAAAATCAATTGCTCTATCTCTAAAAGGCTCCATACTCTCAATTACACTACTACTAGTTGGAGTAATTATATTACTATTTAGCAAAATTGCCATTTACTCTCCTAAATTAAAGTTTATTATCTTGAGGTTACAACTAAAAAGCTTTATAAATACTTAAATAGATTTAAAAAAATTTTATGCTATACTCTTTAAATCAAAATAATTGATATATTTTAGTGCGAAATTATATTTTTTTGATATTATTTTAAAGTTATAATATATAACAATAAAATTTATAGGATTTAACTATGAGTATATCAATAAGACAAATAGAAATATTTTTAAAAGTTGTAGAACTTCAAAACTTAACAAAAGTTGCAGCAGATTTAGACTTAAGTCAATCTGCTGTATCTATGTCTATTAAAGAGCTTGAGACAACTCTTGGTAAACAACTATTTGATAGAATTAATAAAAAACTTATTTTAAATGAAGTAGGAAGAAGCTTTTATGATGCTGTAATGCCTATTTATAAAAAATTAAAAGATATAGAAAGCGAATTTAAAAATAGTGAAGATAAAGGTAGTGTGCGTGTTGGGGCTAGCACCACAATTATTGATTACTTAATGCCTTCAATTGTGTGTGATTATATGAGTAGATACCCAAATGTAAAAATAGATCTAAAAGAAGGAAACACAAAAGAGATAGTTGAGCTTGTAAAAAATGGTAAAATTGATATGGGCTTTATAGAAGGTAATACTGATGATAGCGATATTATAAAAGAAGCTATTGGAAAAGATGAGCTTGTAGTAATTACAGCAAATGAAGAGCTAAAAGACAAAAAAGTAACACTACAAGATATAGCAGATTATAGATGGGTATTAAGAGAAAAAGGTAGTGGGACAAGAGAAGTCTTTTTAAACTATATAAAACCAAAAAACATAAAACTAAATATTTTTCTAGAGCTTGGGCATACAGAATCTATAAAAAGTCTTCTTTTGAGCAAAAAGCCTATTAGCTGCTTATCTATATTGGCGGTAAATAACGAGTTAGAAAATGGATCTTTGTATAAATTGGATATAAAAGATTTTGAATGCACTAGAAACTTTTATGCAATCTATCACAAAGATAAATATAAAAGTGAGCTATTTAAAAAATTATATGACTTCTCAAAAGAGATGATTCAAGAGACTATGAAGAAAAAAGGATGTATTCACTGCAGTTAAAGCTACTATTTAAAGCTTTTAAATAAAATTTTCTTTAGAGGCAAATTCCTCTAAAGAGATTAAATCATATTCTAACTACCCCAACCATGCATTTTTTTTGCAGATATCACTAAAATATTATCAACATCAAATATATTAATTGCTACATAATTATTTTCTATCAACTCACTCTCAATAGTATATGATAAAGTTTTCTTAGCACTATCTAAAAAAATAAATAAAGAAGCTCCGTTTTTAAGAGCATTATATATTTTTTTAAAAAACTCATTTCTATCTTCTGGCAAAGATGTAATAAAAAGATAATCATAGCTTTTTGTGGGACTATGATATCTTGGGCGTTTAGGATTTATATATTTAATAATAGTTTTATCTTTTTTGTAATCTTTTAAATTATCAACAATATCTTTATCAAAACTAAATATAAAATACTCTCTTGCATCTTTTGCAAAGCACTCTATCTTATTAATTAAATTGCTATTATCGCAAAAGTGCATTACCATATAATTTGGATATTTAGGAAGAGAGTCAAAAAGTTTATTAATATCACTCTCCATCATACTCTCCTAGATTTATTAATAACTCTTTGTGTATAAAGCCATTACTAGCAATAATAATTTGTTTATCAAAGCTATATTTACCACCTCTTATACCACTTATCTTACCACCAGCCTCTTTAACTATCAAAATAGCAGCTGCAACATCCCAAGGCTTTAAATTTATCTCATAAAATCCATTAAATTTTCCTTGTGCTAAATAACACAAATCTAATGCAGCAGCACCAAGACGCCTAATATCTCTAATCTTTGGCAATAAATTTTTAAAGCTCTCAACAACCCAATAATACTCTTTTCCCATTTGATGCTTTACATACGGAAAACCTGTTGCTATTATAGAATTTTGCAAACTACTCTCTTTAGATACTACAATTTTTTCTTCATTTAAGAATGCACCTCTATTCTCCTTAGCACTGTATAGTTCATCTAAGATTGGATTATATACAATAGCTTCTTTTGGAGTATCTTCATCCCATATACCTATGCTAATTGCTAAATGTGGAATTTTATGAACAAAATTTGTAGTTCCATCTATTGGGTCTATAAAAATAGCTTTTTTAGGAAGTATATTACTAGAAAAACTCTCTTCTCCTACTATCTCATATTCACTATATAAAGGTGAAATTTTAGATATCAAAAACTCTTCTACCTCTTTGTCATAAGATGTTACAAGTTCAGTAGCACTCTTTTTATCAAAGTTTATATTCTCTCCATAACCTCTTTTGACAATATCTCCAGCCTCTTTTACAATCTCTATTAATCTATTAAACCTTTCCATATTTTAATTATACATAAAAACTATCAATTTTATAGTATAATATCTGAATGAAAAAGATAATAGATATATCAATTGCAATAATTACACTATTTGTATTAAGCTATTTTACATACAATAGCTATAAAAGTGCGAAAGAGTTAGAAAGCGTTAATAAAAGCTATTATGAGGCTCAAACAGATATTGCAAATCTAATAAAAATAAGATTTAGCTCAATTTTATCTACTCTATCATTTGGAAAGATAGATAGCAAAGATAGCAAAAGACACAAACTTCAAGAGCTAAAAGCAAAAAGAGTAATTCTAAAAGATAAAACAAAACAAGATATTATAAAAGTTGCAATAATTAGCACAATAATTGTTCTGCTATATTTTGTTATAAATCTAGATATATATGCTCTTTTAATATCTATATCTTCACTTATTATGTTAATCTTTGGTGTAATAACTCCAATTTTAATGATTGTAATACACAAAAATGTAGAATATCTTGGAGATATAGTCTTATCAATCGAATCAAAAACTATAATTGGAACAATATCGCATCTATACTCATCTCAAAACTATCCTATTGCAATAATCATACTTCTATTTTCAATTTTAATACCTCTAATTAAAACTATAATTATGATAGTAATATCAATATTTAATGAATTTAATATCGCTAAAAAACTATTATCAATATTTAAACATTTAGGGAAATGGTCAATGCTTGATGTCTTTGTTGTATCTCTATTATTAGTATATCTAAGTATGGGAAGCAATCAAAATAGTTACTCTGAATTAGAAAATGGATTATATATTTTTTTAATTTATGTTATTTTGTCGATTATAGCTTCTTTAGTAGTTGAAAAACTACTAAAGAGAAGTATATAGTTATACTCTTGTAGATTTTATCTTCTCTTTTGAAGTATCAGGAATTTTATTAAATTTATTAAAGTTATCTACTAAATACTCTTTTAATACCTCTTCTAATAACTCAATATTCTCACTAACTGCATCTGCAGCTAACATATATTTCATATCCATACTGTTAGTTACGCCATTTACAGCTAAAAATTCATTAGGGTTATTGAACATCTCAGTTAAAAAAGAGTTTAATTGTGTTTGGTTCATTCGAATCCTTAAATTTATTATATTTAAATCAATCTCAATTGATTGATAACAAAATTATAACAAAATAAAAATAAGAAATCAACATTTTTTTAACACTTTTTATATTTAATTTGCTTTTTTTATAAATAAGTTAATCAAATATCGAATTTATGGTATTTATGATTTAGAACGATTTTATGAGGTAATTTTTAATATTTATAAATATTCTTACATATTTTTTAATATATAAGAATATTCTTTAAGTTTTTTATGTGAAAAATATGTAATTTATTGTTACATATTTTTCTTTTCTCTTGCAAGTTTTCTTCTTTGTGTTGGATCTAAATATTTTTTTCTAATTCTTATGCTTTGAGGAGTTACCTCTATTAATTCATCATCTTCTATCCACTCCATTGCAGCCTCTAAACTCATTACTCTAGGAGGTGTAAGCTTGACTGCTTCATCAGCACCAGCACTTCTCATATTAGTAAGTTGCTTTCCTTTTAGCGGATTTACCTCTAAATCTCCTGGTCTTGCACTCTCTCCTATTACCATACCATTATATACTTTATCTTGAGGCTTAATAAATAAAATACCTCTAGCTTGAAGATTTGCTAATGAAAATGCTACTGCTTCTCCATTTTCCATTGATACAAGTGCACCTTGAGTTCTACTCTCAACGCTACCACTATATGGTCTATACTCTAAAAATGAGTGGTTCATTATCCCCTCACCTTTAGTATCAGTTAAAAATTCACTTCTAAAACCTATCAATCCTCTAGCTGGAATTTCAAATTCAATTCTAACTGTTCCATCTGGCATTGGAGTCATAGAAGTCATCTCAGCTTTTCTTTTACCTAACTTTTCTATAACTGAGCCTTGATACTCTTCAGGAACATCTATAACAAGATGCTCAAATGGCTCTAGCTTTACACCATTTTCCTCTTTTACAACAACTTCAGGACGAGCCAATAAAAACTCATACCCCTCTCTTCTCATATTTTCAGCTAAAATCCCAATTTGAAGCTCACCTCTACCACTAACCTTAAAACTTGCATCTCCTAGTGGCTCCATACGCATAGCAATATTTGTCTCCATCTCTTTTTCAAGACGCTCTCTTAGCTTATTAGATGTAACATGCTTACCTTCAGTTCCTGCAAGTGGACCATCATTAACAGACATAATAACAGATAGAGTTGGCTCTTCAATATGCATAGGATCTAATGCAACTGGATTATTTTTATCAGCAATTGTATCTCCAACATCAATATCACTAAATCCAGCAATTGCCACAATATCTCCAGCTTCAGCCTCATCAATCTCAACTCTATCTAATCCTATAAAACCAATTAATTTACTAACTCTAGATACAACCTTTTCACCATCAGATTTAAGTAAGGCATACTCTTCACCTTTTTTAACCTTACCATTAAAAATTCTAGCAATACCAATTCTTCCTACAAAATTATCACTATCTAAAGTAAATACTTGAGCTTGTGTAGGCTCATCGCTTGAGCCTTTTGGATAAGGAACATGCTCTAATATTGCTTCAAATAGTGGTGTCATATCTTTGTTTTCATCTTCTAAGTTCCATTTTGCATATCCATCTCTAGCTGCAGCATATAGCACAGGAAACTCTAGTTGCTCTTCATTAGCATCAAGTGCTACAAGCAAATCAAACACCTCATCTAAAACCCTATCTGGTTCTGCACCATCTTTATCAATCTTATTAATTACTACTATTGGCACAAGTCCAAAACCAATAGCCTTTTTCAAAACAAATTTTGTTTGAGGCATAACACCCTCTTGAGCATCTACAAGCAATAATACAGAATCAACCATCTTTAATACACGCTCAACCTCGCCTCCAAAATCAGCATGTCCTGGAGTATCAATAATATTAATTTTATGATCTCCATATCTAATAGCAGTATTTTTAGAAAGAATTGTTATTCCTCTCTCTTTTTCTATATCATTACTATCCATAACTCTATCTGCAACCTCTTGGTGTGCAGCAAATGTTCCACTTTGTTGCAAGAGCTGATCTACTAAAGTAGTCTTACCATGGTCAACATGGGCAATAACAGCAATATTTTTTATCTTTTGCATAAAAATCCCTATCTTTAAAATTGTTGGAATAATATCTAAAAGTTAGTTAAATCCAGATTTACAAAAGTAAGCTCTACTCTTTTGCACCCAAAGAGCTATATCCCACCTCTTATGGATAAATCTCTTTATAAGTTTTAAATGCAAATCTATCTGTCATAGAAGCAATATAATCAGCTACAACTCTATGTTTACTTCTTTTTTCTAATAACTCTTTATTTCTTTTTGGTAATAAATTTATCTCTTCCATATAGGCTCTATATAAGCCCTTTATACACTCTTTCCCTGCAAACATATGTTTAACAATTTGTTGATGTTTATACAATACTCTAAATAGATGCTTTATCAACTCTTTATGCTCTCTTGCTAACTCTTTTGAATATCCAATATCTAGTTTTTGACTACTTTTGAATTTAGAGCAAAGAGGTTCACTACTTTTATTCTCTAATATAAAGTCTTTTGAATTAACTACAAAATCTTCTACCAATATTCTAATAATTGATGCAACAAGCCTATGCCTAAAAAGCTCTTCACCCTCTCTTAAGCCCTCTTTTTCTACATAATAATAGGCTCGTTTGATTAGTGGCTCTTCTCTTAAATCATCATAACTAATCAATCCATACTTTAAGCCATCATCAATATCATGACTTACATATGCAATAGAGTCTGCATAATCAACAATTATTGCTTCAAATGATGGATGATAATCTAAATTAAATCTATCGACTATATCTTTTGGCAAAAAGCTCTTTTTATATGGCAATGAATGCTTTAGCACCCCTTCTAATGTAGCATAGGTCAAATTTAACCCATCATAATCCTTATACCTTTTCTCAAGTTTTGTTAAAACCCTAAACGATTGAAAATTGTGTTCAAAACCATTATTAAATCCATCCTCTTTTAATAATCTATCCAATTCATCACCACCCACATGACCAAATGGGGTATGACCTAAATCATGGCTTAGAGCTATTACTTCAGATAGAGTTTCATTTAAGCCTAAATGTCTAGATAATGTTCTTGCTATTTGTGCTACTTCTAAAGTATGAGTTAATCTAGTTCTAAAATAATCACCCTCATGATTTATAAAAACTTGAGTTTTATACTCCAATCTTCTAAATGAACTACAATGAATCACCCTATCTCTATCCCTGCTAAAAGGGTCTCTAAAATCATTCTCAATACTATAAAAACGCTTTGTTGGCAACATTTTAATCCTTTTTTGATATACTTATACTAAAAAATATAAAAATTATGTTATAATTGTTCTAATTATACTATAAATTTTAAATTTAGGGAGCTTTTATGGATGTTACACTGATGCACTATACTCCATTGAACATTTGTTCATATGCAATAAGAACCTGTTGGCAAAGCTTTGACAAAGGTGATAATGGTGGAGAAAAAGATAGAGCTTTAATAGATAGAGTAGGAAATAAATATAAACATGCCTCAACACTAGAGCATTTGCATTACAACTTTTTTATTTCTGGAATAAGTAGAGCCCTTCTTCAAGAGTTAGCTAGACATAGAGTTGCAAGCTTAAGTGTAAAATCTACACGCTATACCCTAAAAGAGTTAAAAGATATAGAGCCTTTCAAAGAAGATGATTATGAGGGTGCATCAAAATTTATAGTATTAACAAATGACAAAAGGGTAGATAGTGCATCTATAAAAGCTCTAAACAATCTACAAGCCCTTCTAAAGCAAGGTATAAGTAATGATATAGCTAAATATGCACTTCCTGAGTGTTATAAAACAGAACTCACTTGGAGTATAAACGCTCGTTCACTTCAAAACTTTTTATCGCTTAGAAGTTCTAAAAGTGCATTATGGGAGATTAGAGAATTATCATACAAAATCTTTGATGCTTTGCCCGAAGACCATAAATATCTATATGAAGATTATATACACAAAGGTGAATAGATGTTTAAAAAAATATTTTTAATTACAATAATATTAACAATATCTTTATTATCGAGTATATCTAATAATATGATATACTCTTTTGCAACATCAAATAAAAATCTAATATCTAATATCTACTCTCTAAATAGTGGTCAATACTTATGGGTAAATAACCCAACAATACTTCAAAGAGCAGTTAATGCTCTTAGCAATGACTACTATAACTATAAAAGAAAAGATTTTAACCAAAATGAAATCACACAACTATTATACAATCTAGATAATGGAACTTTAGATGAATATAACAAAGCAAAGCTTGATATATTAATAACTGATGCATATATAAAGCTTCTTAAATTTATAAGAATTGGAGATGTTGATTGGTCATTGGTAAAAGCAAAAATGCAATCTTTAAAATCAACTCATGATATTAGAGCTGTATGGGAATTTACCCCAAAAGGTATGCCAAGTGCATCAACAATATATAAATTTATAAAAAGTGGTAGAGTAATTGCTTTGTTAAATCAAAGTGTAGGACTTCAAAATAGATATAAACCATATATTGATGCTCTAGCTTATTATAGAAAAATTCCAGAATTTAGAAAAGTTCCTTATGGAAAAACCATTCGCTATGGGCAAAGAGATAGAAGAATATATCAAATTAAAAAAAGATTAATGATTTTAGGAGATTTTCCTAGAAGAGGCTCTATGAGCAACTATTATGGAAAAGATTTAGCATATGCAATTAGAAGATTTAGAAAAAGATTAAATCTAAGATATGGGGATTATATAGATAATAAACTACTAGCATATATAAATCTTCCAAAATCTTACTACATCAAAAAAATTATTGTAAATCTAGATAAAACCAAACTATACCCATACTCATTTGAACCAACTTATATTGAAGTTAATGTCCCTGAGTTTAAAATGAGACTATATCAAAATGGTGTAGAGATATTCTCAAGTGATGCAATTGTAGGAAGACTTGATAGACCAACACCAATTTTTAGTGATAAATTAGAATATGTTGTCGTTAACCCTACATGGACAATTCCTGAAAATTTAGTAAAAAGAGATTTAATACCAGCTCTAAAAAATAATCCAAATATATTACAAATTGCTCATATCAAAGCCTATCAAGGTGGCAAAGAGGTAAAACCTGACCTAAACAAACTATTTGCTATTCAAAATAGCTCAAAACATGTTCCATATCAATTTGTTCAAGAAGCTGGAGCTGATAATGCACTTGGAAGAGTAAAATTTATGTTCCCTAATAAATACTCTGTATATCTTCATGATACTCCAGAAAAAGGTCTATTTAATCATAGATATAGATACAATAGTTCTGGATGTATGAGAATAAATGACCCAAAAGGATTATATAGTGTTTTACAACCATATCTATCTACAAATAAAGATATAGACACAATTATAGCAACAGGCAAAACAACTAGAATCAACCTAAAAAGAAAAATCCCAGTCCATATAGTTTACTTTACTTTAGAGTTTGAAAATGGTGCACCAAAATTTTTGTATGATGCATATATGTATGATAAAATCATAGAAGAATCAACTCAAGGCAATATAAAAAATTACTTTGAAGTTCCAGCAGTAAGATTAAAAGAGGTTAGGAGGTAATATGACATCTCTTTTATATATTCTACTCTATTCTCTTATAGCTGCAATTCTATTTGCTATCTTATTAAAAAAATCTATTGTCTATATACCAGCAGAATATGAGTGGGTAATTGAGAGATATAATAAATTCCATAGAATTGCAAGACCACCTTTTGCTTTTGTATTTTTTGATCCATATTTTGATAGAATAAGAAAAAAAATATTTATGCGAGGTGATACACATGAAATAACAGTTGGAAGAGCATATACTAAGGATAGAGTAAGTGTAGATGTATATGCAAAAATATATTTTAAAGTTGTAGATGCATATAAAGCTACATATGAAATACCAGATTATTTTGCCGGAATTGAAAGACAAGCTAAATCATATATAAGAGCTAAAGTTGCAACAATGATTGTAGATGAACTATTAACAGGAAGAGGTCTAGTCAAAGCATATACCGAAGAACTTTTAACTAAAGATATGGAAAGCTGGGGTTTGCATCTATCTGCTGTAGAAATTACAAATGTAGAAATCCCAGAAGAGCTAAAAAAAGCACTAGAAGATAAAGCAATTGCCGAAAAACAGGCAAAAGCAGATATGATTAGAGCTGAAAATGCTCTAAAAGTTGCTAAAAAAGAGGCTGAAACACACAAAATAAAACTAGAAGAAAAAATTCATATGATAGAAGAATTAGCAAAAGTAAATCCATCAAAAGATTCTAATATGCCTATAAATATTCTCTTAGGAGAAAAGTATATAGATGCTTTAGCTAAACTATCAAAGTCTGATAGCTCTAAATTTGTAGTCTATCCATCTGATCTACAAAAATCTCTAAAAGGATTATTTACAATGTCAGCTATGAAGGAGGATAGTGATGATTAAACTAAAATTAATCAAAAAATCAATAAAATACACAAAAGGGGATTTAAATGTCGATTATTAAAAATGTGCCAACTTTTCTATGGTTGTTAGTAGCCTATGTTTTTGCAAGGTATGCGGTAGTTGATTTGGATATGCCATCGCTTGATATGAATCATATTGTTTGGGCTAGAGATGAATTGTTCTTTTTAACTACTAAAGACATATTCTTAATTGTAGGTGTGGTTTGTCTATATATTGAGATTTACAAAGCAGCAACTGGTGGGGAAGAGACTGTTCCTGAGACTATTATTAGCTTTATGGTAGCAGTTGGATATCTAACTATATTTTTAGTTTGGGATAAAGCTCACAACTCAGCATTTTTTATACTAATGTTAATGTCTTTTTTAGATGCAATAGGTGGTTTTGTAATATCAAACTATGCTGCAAGAAGAGATATATCTGTAAGCTAAAAATAATATAGGAGTTATCCTATATTACTTCAAACTTAAATTTTATGTAACTTTCTTTCTATAATTAAATTAAATCTTTTAATTTATTATCAAACTTTAAGCATTTTATGCAAAAATAGAACAAATTTCAAAACCAAATAGGGGTCTATTTTGTCTAAACAAGAGATTGATAGTGTATGCACATATTGTGGTGTAGGATGTGATATTACAGCAGTTGTAAATAATAATAAAATAGAAAAGATTTATGCACAAAAAGATGGTGTTGTAAGCCAAGGTAAATTATGCATCAAGGGAAAATATGGATATGACTTCATAGATGCAAAAGATAGAATAAAAACTCCATTAATCTCTAAAAAGTTTTTAGATAATAATCCAAGCATATATAAAAATTATAAAGACAAACTAAAACCATATGATAATAACTTTTATGAAATAGACTTTGACAGTGCTACAACTATTGCGGCAAAAAAACTAAGCCAAATAAAAGAAAAATATGGAGCAAATAGTTTTTGTGCAATTGGTGGGGCAAGAACAAGCTGCGAAAATGCATATATATTTCAAAAATTTTGTAGAGAATCTATTGGTTCTCCTCATGTAGATAATTGTGCTAGAGTATGCCATTCACCTAGTCTTAAGGGGATGAGAACAACTATTGGAGAAGGTGCAGCTACTAACCCATATGATGATATATATGAAGCTGAATTTATAATTATAATTGGCTCAAACACAATAGAGGCTCACCCAATCGTAGCAAATAGATTAGTTGAAGTAGCAAGAACAAAAGATAATTTAGCAGTTATTGATGTAAGAGAAACAAAATTAGCAAAACTTGCAAAATATAATACACTTATACCTTTTGAGAGTAATTTATTAATTCTTAATATGATGGCATATGTAATAATTAAAGAAGAACTATACAATAAAGAGTTTGTAAAAAATAGAACTGCAAATTTTAACGAATTTAAAAATCAAATTTTAAATGATCCTTACGCAAATCCAGACTTTTTTAAAAATATAAAAGGTTATGAATACTTAAGTATTGAAATACCAAAAATAGCTAGGGAATATGCACTCAAAAAATCTATGATATTTTGGGGATTAGGCATTACAGAACATATTGATGGTAGTAAAGCTGTAATGGCAATCACTCATCTAGCATTACTTACTGGAAATATAGGAAAAGTTGGTGCTGGACTTATGCCACTTCGTGGACAAAATAATGTGCAAGGGGCTTGTGATATGGGGTGTCTTCCATATTATGCTCCAGACTATCAAAAGCCAAAAGAGATAGGACTAATGACACCACAATTAATTGATGCTATGCTAGATGGAAAAATAAAAGCCTTACTAAATATGGGAGAAGATATTACACATATACATCCTAATATCAATAAAACAAAAAAAGCTATACAAAACTTAGAATTAATAATAGTTCAAGAGCTATTCTTAACAGATATTGCAAAAAGAGCAGATATAATTTTTGGTGTTAAGAGTGCATATGAAAAAGAAGGTGTATATGTAAATGCCATGAGACGCTTACATCTATCTGAACCTTTAGTAAAATCTAATCTTCCTGATGATTGGGAAGTCATACAAGCAATTGATAATAAAATGGATGGAAATTTTCAATATAAAAATAGTGAAGATATTTGGAATGAAGTAAGAAAAGTAGCCCATAGAAGATTTAGTGGTGCAGCCTATTATAGATTAAAACGACACTCAAAAAGAGGAATGCAATGGCCAATTTTCCACGAAGATACTCCAAGATTACATCTTTTGGATTTTAGAACTGATGATGGGCTTGGAAAGTTTTCTTATTATCAATGGGAAAAAAGAGGTATGATAAAAGATATCTTAAATAACAATTTTTATAATTCCAATATTTGGTATTTAACTACAGGTAGAACTTTGGCTCACTATAATAATGCCGCTCAAACAAAAAGAAGCAAAAAACTTGATACAAAATATGATGAAGATATACTATTAGCCCCAACTAGTGCAAAAAATATTTTTAGTGATACTGTAATGTTAAAAAGCAAATATGGTCAAACAGAACCACTAAAAGTCAAATTTAGCGATACCCTAAAAGAAAAAACACTCTTTTGCACATTTCATCATGCAAAAAGTAATATTAATGCTCTATTTGGTGATGAAAGTGATAGCTTTGTATTAACAGCAAAATTTAAATCAATAGAAGTAGAAGTAATAAACCTAGGTAGTGATATTGCAGGTAGTTAAAACTGCATTATCTCTACTTTAT
>CAYPVY010000015.1:0-16524 GCA_964414305.1 uncultured Nitratifractor sp. | reverse complement strand
AGAGCATATCTTTTACCTTTTGTTCCACTACTTAACAAAAATGCTCCCATTGATGCAGCTTGACCTATACATATTGTATGTATATCTGGTTTAATATAATTCATAGTATCATAGATACTAAATCCACTTGTAATTACTCCACCTGGAGAATTTATATAAAAGTATATATCTTTATCTGGGTCTTGAGCCTCTAAAAATAGTAGTTGTGCAACAATACTAGAGGCAACAGCATCATTAATCTCACCACTAAGCATAATTATTCTATCTTTTAAAAGTCTTGAATATATATCATAACTTCTTTCACCACGACCTGTTTGTTCTATAACATATGGAATATAACTCATTTTAAATCCTAATTCTTTTTTTATAGATATTATATCAAAAAAGTATAAATAGATAATATAATGCAAAATTTAAAATAATAAATGTATAATAGTTTTATGGTAAATAAAATAAAAAAAGAGATAAAAAAAGTTGTAATCGGACACGAAGAGTTAATAGATGCAATATTAGTAGCGCTACTAAGTGAGTCTCATATATTAATAGAAGGGGTTCCAGGAGTTGCAAAAACAACAGCAGTTAATGCTGTATCTAAAGTTTTTGGATTTGATTTTAAAAGAATTCAATTTACTCCAGATTTACTCCCTCTTGATATTATAGGTAATGAGATTTATAATCCTAAAAGTGGAGAATTTAGAGTAAAAAAAGGAGCAGTTTTTACTAATTTACTACTTGCAGATGAGATAAATAGAGCAGCCCCAAAGGTTCAATCAGCACTTCTTGAAGCGATGGCCGAAAAGCAAGTAACTATTGGGGAAGAGAGCTTTAAACTTGATAATCCATTTTGTGTTTTAGCAACTGCAAATCCAAATGAGCAAGAAGGCACCTATACTCTTCCAGAAGCTTTGCTTGATAGATTTATGTTAAAAATTGATGTAGGATATAATAGCTTTGAAGAGGAGTTAGAGATTATAGATAGGGTTTCAAATAAGAAATTTGAAGAGATATCAAAAGTAGTAGATATCAATATATACAAAAGTATGCAAGAGAGTGTAGATAAAATATATATTGATGATGAGTTAAAACGATATATATTAAAAATAGTATATGCTACTAGAGAGCCAAATGATAATTTAAAAGAGTATATCAAAAGTGGTGTTAGCCCAAGAGGAAGTATAGATTTATATAGAGCTTCAAAAGCCTTTGCATATCTAAATAATAAAGAGTTTGTAACTCCAGCAATTGTAGCAAAAGCAGCCTTTTTGACTCTACCTCATAGAATAAAACTAACATATAAAGCACCAAGTGATAATATAGATTCTAAATATATAATTGAAAAAATTTTAGAAGATATAGATATTCCATAATTTAAATAGGAGTTGCCTTGATTAATATAGATATAAAGAGTAAAAAGAGACTTTTTTCTAAACTTCAAGGCAAACATTTAAGTAAATATGGTGGTAGTGGTGTTGAATTTTTAGAATTAAGAGAGTATAGCATTTATGATAATGCAAGGCATATAAATTTTAAAAGAAGCAATCCATACCAAAATCCCCTAGTAAATATATATGGTGATGAGAGAGAGTTAAATGTAGTAGTTGTATATTTAATTAGTGCTTCTTTGGAGTATAAATCTAAAAAAGATATTGCAAAAGATGTAGCTTCAACACTTTGTTATATAGGGAGTAATGAGAGATTAAATCTACTTTTGTTTAGTAATAAGGTAGAAAAGTTTTTTCAAAATATAAAGAGAAATGAAGCTTTTGATTTGGCATATGATACTATATCTTCAATAGAGCATTTTCAAAAGAGCATAGATTATACAAATCTATCAAACTTTTTAAGCAAATCTATAAAAGAAAAATCTATTATATTTTTAGTAGGAGATTTTTTAGAGCCAAATATAAAGTTAGATGAGTTGTTATTTATGCATGAAGTATATCTTTTAATCATTCGAGATAAAAGTGAAGAAAACTTAGATATATCAAGTTCAAACCTACTTAATCCATTTAATAAAAAGATAAGGTTTTTTAATATCAATAACTCTACTAAACAAAAGTATAAAAAAGAGTTTGAACTTCAAGAGAAGGCATTTTTAGAATATTTAACAAAAAATAGTGTAGATTATAAAAAGATTTACTCAAAAGATGAGGTAATTCCAAAAATAAAATTATTTTGGGAGAGCTTTTGATGGAAAAGTTAGATATAATAGAGTATATGCCAAATCCATTTAATATATACGATTATATAATTTTGGCTATTATATCTTTAGCTTTAATAGTTATTTTTTATAAACTAATAATATATTTTAAAAATCTTCCTCAAAATCCTAAAAAACTCTTAAAATCCATAGAGATAAATAGTAAAGATGAGCTATTTAAATTTAGTAAACTTGCTCAAAAAATAGATAACTCAAATAGACTTAAAATACTTTTAGAAGAGTTAGAAGAGTATAAATACTCTCCAAACAATATTGAAATACCAGATAAATTAAAAGAAAAAATAAAAGAGTATATAAAAGATGTTACAAAATAATTATTTGCTACTTTACCCAAAGCTATTACTACTAGTTCCAATTTATTATATAATTAAATGGATATTTATAAAAAAACTAAAAGCTAAAATATTCTCAAATATAGCGCTTTTGCAAAAAGTTAGCACTAATGAGTTTGATATAAATAAAATTTTAGAGTTTTTTATAGTTTTTCTTATATCTTTATCTTTGGCTATGCCAGTAAGCAAAAGTAGCAAAGAGATAAAAAAAGAGTTAGGATATTCAATTGTAATAGCACTTGATGCTAGTGCCTCGATGGCCGAAGATAATAGGTTCAAATTAGCAAAAAGTGCAGCAATAAACTTTATAAAAAAGAGAAAAAATGATGAGATAGGATTAATTGTATTTGCAAACTATGCATTAATTGCTTCTCCTTTAACTTATGATAAAAAATCATTAATAACAATGTTAAATTATATAAAATTAGGTGTAGCAGGAGATAGAGAGACAGCTTTAAATGAAGCTATCTATAAAGCACTATCTTTACTAAAGGGTAAAAAAGAGAAGATTTTAATAATATTAAGTGATGGAATAGATACTGTGCATAATATTTCAAATGATATTATCTTTAAAGATATAAAAGAGAAAAACATAAAAATATTTGCTATAGCTTTGGGTAAAAAGGGTGATGTTGATGAAGCTTTTTTAAAAGATATATCAAGTAATGGAAAGTTTTTTTATACAATTGATCCTAAAAAATTAGATTATATTTATAACAAAATAGATTCTTTAGAAAAAAGCAAAATTGTAACAAATAGAGTAGTAGAATATATTTACTATTATAAATATACTCTTTTGTTAGCATTAATTATTTTACTTATATATTTATATTTAGGAGGTATTAGTAAGATATATGCCACTATAATAGCACTTGTTATCATTCTATTTTTAATACTCCCAACACCAAAAGATTCTAAAGTAGCCAATTTAAAAAAAAATAAAGATATAATAATAGCTCTTGATATTTCTCCTTCTATGAGAGCAAATGATATCTATCCTAATAGATTAGAATATGCAAAGGCAAAAATAATAAATTATTTAAAAAGTGTAAAAAACAAAAGAGTAGCTTTGTTTGCCTTTAGTAACAAAGCATATTTGATATCACCATTTACAAAAGATTATAAAAGATTGATATATCAAATAAAACATTTAAATCCAGATATTAGCACACAAAAAGAGCCAAATTTTTTAAATCTACTAAAAGCTATAAAAAAGGTAAATAACAAAGATAATAAAGTTATAATATATAGTGCTGGAGGCGAGATAAAAAGCTTTAAAGATATAATAAAATATGCTAATAAAAATAGCATAGATATAAAAGTTATTCCAATAGGAACTAAAAAAGGAGGTGTTGTAAAAATTAATGGAAATTATATAACTAACAATAATGGAGATATTAAAATATTTAGATTAAATAGTAAGCTTGAACAATTAAAATAAGACTATTTTTTAAATAGCCAAACTAAAAATAGTATTCCAAGAGATATATTAATATAGCTAATTTGCCCATCAAAAGTTTTATGACTTAGCCAAATTAATGCATCTCTCATTTGTATATTTGGAGCATTTTGTGCATAATTATATATCCAATTATCTATCTCTTTGTAATAGAAATAGTTTAATATTTCTGGCACGAAAAATACCAAAACTACTCCCAAAAAGCCCCATATTGAGCGTTTTGGTTTCATATTTTGAATTTGTTCTTGAAATCTTGGGTCATTTTGTAAGTTTTGTTTTATTTGTTTAATTTTATCTTTCATTATGAAATTATATCACTATTATGCTTGATTAGAAAGCAGCAATTTAAAAAACTTACAACAAAAGCCACAAAATTACTTCTTAAGTGATTTTATCCACTCAATCATACTAGCATTTGCATTATCATTTGGTGCTTGCATAAAACCAATAGCCCATCTATCTTCATATTCTGTAACAGCTATACTTCTAGGTCTAACAGCAGGAGCAATTGCATTTGGAATCTCCTTACCAAAGCAAAATATAATATTTTTTACAGCTTTTATACCATCTTCAATATTATGTTCTTTTAGAGAAGAAGTGTGAGCAAAATGATCAAATATAGTAATATATGTTGCAACTGGATGTTCATCTATTTTTGATTTTAAATACTCTATTATAGAGTCAATATCTGAATATTTCACTTCACTTTTATTAAATTCTAATGTCAAAACTGGGTATTTGTTTTTAAAAATAGTCTCTTTCATATTATTATCCTTACTTATATGATTTATAGCATATAATTATATATTGGGTATCTTAAATTTTAGATATAATTTATGCTATAAGCCAATTATCCAAATTAAATATATCATAAGTAGCACTTAATGATTTCCAACCATAACTATCTAAATACATCAATCTTCCACCAAAAAAGCTAATAGCATATCTCATTTTATATATAGGAAAAAGTCCATTTTGACAAGAGTTAAAAATCTCTTTATGCTCTTTTGGTGTAGAGTAATATTTAAATTCAAAGCTATGTATATCAATCAAAGATTGTATTAGATGTTCATTATTTATCAATTTGGCACTTAAGGTATAAAATGTTGGATGCTCGATTGCTGGATTTTCTAAAATATCTTTTATATAAAGTCTCTCTTTTTTTGAAATATTCACAAGTTCACTCTTTTTAAATTTATTTTTAATAAAATAGCAATTCTTATTTTATCTTTATTTTAATTAGATATATTTAGAGAAAATATAAAAAGGAGTATAAATGCAAACAATATTTAATAATTATTCTACAATAATTGTTTTTTTACATGTATTTTCTGCAGTGATTTGGATTGGAGGTATGATAGCAATTAGAGTTGCAGTTCATCCAAGTTTACAATCTATTGATGACCCAAAAATAAAACTAGGAAAAACCTTAGAGATAGTAGGTAGATTATTTAAGCTTGTAATGCCTTTTATAATCATTCTTTTTATAACAGCTTTTATTATGATAAAAGCCCTATCTTTAAAGGGTGGTTTAATAATTACTAAAGAGGTTATTTGGACAATAATGACTATAAATTATGCATTTATGTTTTACAAAAGAGCAAAAGCTCAAAAGCTTTTTAATAGTGGTAATTTACCAGCTGCAAAAGAGCAAGTAAAAATATTACCAAATATACTATTGCCTATAAATATAATTTTAGGTGTAATAGCAATTATTTTGGGAGTAACGCTTAGAGGATATTAATAAAAACCCTATATGAACTTTTGTTCATATAGATAAAATTTCATATTAAGAGTTATGAACAATTGTTAATCAAGTTTATATAACGCTTGTTTAACCTTCTCTTGATTTAATTTCTTAATTAAGTTACTATTTACTCTATCTAATTCATCACTACTAAATGTCAATTTATCTATACTGTTTTCATTCATAGCTTTAAGAAGTTTTAACTCTTTTTTAGTTAATTTTGCTTTTAGAGCCAATTCCAACTCTTTTCCACTCTTTAGAGGATGTGAGATGTTGCTAATTAACTCATTTAATATTTTTTCATATGACAAATTTTGCTCCTTTCTTGAAATGTTATCAAAATATAGATATAATTAAACAATTATTTATTGGGGGAGTGCTTTGAAGTTTATATTTTTTATATTTGTAACATTAGTTTCTTTAATATTTAGTGGATGTATGAATAGAGCTTATGCACCATCTTATACATACAGAGGAGTTAGTGGTGGAGCATATGGAGCACCGCAATATACTCAAAGGGAGAGAACTCCAAACAGAGGCAGAGTATATAGTGCAAGAGTAGATATAACAGGTGATGTTTCATACATAGATAGAAAATATTTTAACCAGACTTTAAGCGATATTTTATATAGGTCTGGAATAGAAGAGAATTATAACTCTCCAAACAAAATTGACATAAGAATAATTAAATCAGTAGATAAAACCAAAACATCAGGTGGGGACTCATATCAAAATTGCTCAGCATTTCAAATTAACCAAGTGGCTCAAGGTGCAATATTATATACTATAAGAGGTAAATCAACCTATAATGATACAATAAACTATAAATTTATAGTAAATAGTGCATCTTGTGTGAGTTATGATGATGCAGAATTAAAAGCAAGAAAAAAATTATATAGAAGACTTGGTGAAATAACTGCATCAAGATTGGTTAATTTAAAATCAAAACTTTTAAGAGATGGAGCAAATTGTAGGATTAGAAGATAACTATATTCTTCTATTTTATTTCAAAATAGATAAGTAGAGTTTGCTCAAAAAAGTTTTTATTATCATCACTTATCATTAAATATCTATTTTTACCAACTCTTGCTAAGCCTTCAAAATTTTCTATATGCCAACCTTTTGCACTATCAATTTTAAATAGAACTTTACTTTTGCAGATATGATTTTTATCGCATCTATTTAAAAAAACTTTTTTTAATGTTACTACAAATTTACCAAATATTCCATTATAGGCTCTTTCTAAAACTAATATATTTCCATCATCCATAACCTCAATTTCGCTTATTCCATTTTTTTTGTAGTTTTCCATATAAAAATGCCAAACTTTTCCACTTAAAGAGTAGATTGTCTGAAAATGTGGAGGAACTCCTTTTGGAGGCCATTCAAGTGCAGTTAATAATCCATACTTAGGATGAAAAGCTAAAGATTCTAACGATTTATTTCTTGAGCGAAGTTTTACTCTTCTTAGATATTTTGGAAGTTTTAGATTTTTTATTTTTACTCCATTTGAGCTAAATTTTGTAATTTTTGGTTTACCCTCGCGGCTGATAAATATTTCGCCTTTACTATTTAATGCCAATCCTTCTGTATCTCTTTTCCATTTTCTAAGTCTTTTCCCATTTTTTCTTTTTAGATATGTTGCACTAATTGGAATTAAACTAAAATCATTTTTACTAAATTTTGCTCTATATCTATATAAAATACCTTCATCACTTATCATATATAAAATATGATGCTTTTTATCATAAGCCAAATCTGATATCTCACTAAAGTTAAATCCACTAAATTTACTATTTAATTCAATCTGTTTTATAAATCTAACATCTCCTTTATAATGAGGAGGCCTAATGTCTAGAGAAAATAGTGTGCTAAATAGCAATAAAGATATTAAAAGAGCTTTCAACTTTTATTTTTCCTATATTTTATAAACTCTTGAAGCAAAATGAGAGCTATTCCTAAATCTATCATAACATCAGCAAAGTTAAATACCGCAAAATCAAATCCACAATGCCAATATACATAATCAGTTACACCACCTTTTACAAACCTATCATAAATATTCCCAAGAGCACCACCAGCCAAAAGCCCAACACTAAATGGATATTTATTGAGCCACCCTTCATTAATAGCCAAATATGCCAAAACTCCAATAAGTGCTAATTGAATCCATTTTAAATTTTCACCCAAAAAGCTTAACATACTAAATGCTACACCTTTATTGATATGAAGCTCCAATGATATACATTTGCTTTGCCACTCATATCCCATCTCAAATATCTCTTTTAAACCTTGGTCTATAAAAAAGACTCCAATCAAAGCAAATCCAAAAATTACAAACTTTCTCATTAACTTAAAGCCTTTTTAAAAAACTCTATACTCTTATCCATCAATCTATTTAACTCTTTTTTATCCCCACCCTCTAATAGAAGTCTTAATTTATTCTCAGTTCCAGAGTATCTAAATAGATGTCTAATATTAGCATCATCTATCTCTTTTTTTAACTTATCTAAACCTTTTATATTTTCTAATGGAACTTTTTCTGTAACTATTAAATTTTGTTTAACTTGAGGATATAGTTCAAATGGATTAAATAACTCACTTGCTCTTTTACCACTCTCTACCATATATGCTAGAGCCTGAAGACCACTAAGTATTCCATCTCCAGTAGCTGAATAATCACTAAATATTACATGCCCACTCTCTTCTCCACCAAAATTTGTATCAACCTCTCTCATTAAAGTTGCAACATTTTTATCCCCAACGGCACTTCTAAAAGTTTCAATTCCATGCTCTTTTAGAAAGTCATCTAAAGCTTTATTACTCATAATAGTTGTAACAAACTTTTTATTTTTAAGTTTGCCTTTTTTATCTAAATATATTGCTAATGCACCCATTAATTTATCGCCATCAATAATATTTCCATTCTCATCTACTAAAACAATTCTATCTGCATCACCATCTAGTGCAATACCCAAATCTGCTCTATATTCTCTA
The DNA here is from genome assembly GCA_964414305.1 of uncultured Nitratifractor sp. Classification (GTDB taxonomy): domain Bacteria; phylum Campylobacterota; class Campylobacteria; order Campylobacterales; family Sulfurovaceae; genus JAADEQ01. Next base: position 7,768 of record CAYPVY010000015.1, on the reverse strand, counting down.
ACTGCATTTGCTAAAACTTCTGGATGCATAGCCCCACAAGTCTCATTAATATTATATCCACTAGGATTATTTCCAATAACTTTTACATCAGCACCTAGCTCATCTAAAATTGTTGGACCAGCTTTATATCCTGCACCATTTGCACAATCAATTACTACTCTAATGCCACTTAAAGTTAGCTCCTTTGGAAATGAGTTTTTAATATGAACAATATATCTACCTTCAGCTACATCTATTCTTTTAGAGCGACCAATTGTTTTTTCAACCTCTTGAGATGCCTCAATTAAATCACTATTATCATATATTTTTGCTATCTCATTTTCTATATCTTTGCTAAGTTTGTTTCCTTTATTATCAAAAAATTTAATACCATTATCATAATATGGATTATGAGAAGCACTTATCATAATCCCAGCATCACATCTCATATTCTCAGTTATAAAAGCAATTGCTGGAGTAGGCATTGGTCCAATTTGAATTACATCAAATCCTACAGCTGTAAGACCAGCAACAATTGCATTTTCTATCATATATCCACTTCTTCTTGTATCTTTGCCTACTAAAATCTTTTTAGTTTTAGCTTTAGGTTTAAAATATATCCCAGTTGCCATAGCAAGACGCAAAGCAGCACTTGCAGTTACTTTTTCACCAGCTTTTCCCCTAACACCATCAGTTCCAAAAAGTCCCATAATAATTAATCCTTTTGAAAAAATTGATTATTATTTTATCTAAAAAAGCTATTTATTAAGCTATTTAATAGAAATTTAATATATTTTTTGATAAGATTCGCCAACTTTAGACTAAATATCAAATCCAAGGAAAATTTATGGCAAATCATAAGTCTGCAAAAAAGAGAGCTAGACAAACAATTAAAAGAACTGAGAGAAATAGATACTATAGAACTCGTCTTAAAAATATTGTAAGAGCAGTTAGAGAGGCAGTAGCGGCTGGTGATGTAGAAAAAGCACAAGAGGCATTTAAAATTGCAAATAGACAAATACATCACTTTGTTAGCAAAGGTTTTTTAAAGAAGCAAACTGCTTCTAGAAAAGTAAGTAGATTAAATAAATTAGTAAACTCATTAAAAGCTGCATAAGCTTTAATCTTAATTAAGGTCTTTAGACCTAATTAAACCTCCCTTAAAATAGGATTCTTTATGCTAAAAGAGAAACTACAACCATTTATAGATAGATATAATGAAATTACCAAGCAACTTAGCACTCCAGAAATTGCAAGTGATATTAAAAAAATGACTGAACTAAGCAAAGAGCAGTCAAATATGGAAGAGCTTGTAAAAAAGGCTAAAGAGTATATAGAAATTAGTGAAGCAATTGATGAAAATAAACAGATGCTAGGTGATGAAGAGTTTGGAGAACTTGCAAAAGAGGAGTTATCTACACTTGAGCCAAAACTAAAAGAGCTTGAAGAAGAGATTAAAATCTTGATGATTCCAAAAGATCCAAATGATGATAAAGATATCTATCTAGAGATTAGAGCTGGAACTGGTGGTGATGAGAGTGCTCTTTTTGTTGAAGATGTATTTAGAATGTATTCAAGATATGCTGATAAACAAGGTTGGAAAGTTGAGATAGTAAGTTCAAGCGAAGGGACTGCTGGAGGATATAAAGAGTTAATTATTTTAATTAAAGGTGAAAATGTTTACTCTAAGTTAAAATATGAAGGAGGAACTCATAGAGTCCAAAGAGTCCCTGCTACTGAGACTCAAGGTAGGGTTCACACATCAGCAATTACAGTTGCAGTTATACCAGAGGTAGAAGATGTTGAGGTAGATATCAAACCAAATGATATAAAAATGGATGTATATCGCTCTAGTGGATGTGGGGGACAAAGTGTTAATACTACTGATTCAGCAGTTAGGCTAACTCATATTCCAACAGGAATCGTTGTAGCTATTCAAGATGAAAAGTCTCAACATAAAAATCGTGATAAAGCAATGAAGGTTTTAAAAGCAAGAGTTTATGAAGCTCAAATGAGAGAGCAAATGGATAAATTAGCAGCTGATAGAAAACTTCAAGTTGGTAGTGGAGATAGAAGTGAAAAGATAAGAACTTATAACTATCCACAAAGCCGTATAACAGATCATAGAATTGGATTAACAATATATGCACTAGATGATGTTATGAATAATGGTGCTTTAGATTTAGTAATAGACCCACTAATTGCCCATGCTCAAGCAGAAGCCCTAAAAGAGGCAGAAGATAAAATATAAATTAAACTAAAAGTTTTATAATTTTTTTGGCAAACTTTTAATAAAATTTGCCATATTTTATTAAGAGTTATCTTTTGGTATAAAGTTTAAAGATATTGAATTTACACAATGTCTTGTATTTTTTGGAGTAAAGCCTTCACCTCTAAATACATGTCCTAAATGTCCACCACAATTTGCACAAACAATCTCTACTCTTCTTCCATCAGCATCAGGAAGCTCTTTAATTGCACCATCAATTGCATCATCAAAACTAGGCCATCCAGTCCCAGAATCAAACTTTGCATCAGATTTAAATAAAGGTGCATTACATCTTTTGCAAATATATATTCCATCTTCTTTATGGTCCCAATACTCACCACTAAAAGCAAATTCAGTCCCTTTATTTATAATAACCTCTTCTTCTTGAGGAGTTAATTTATTATATTCCATTATCAACCCTTTTGTATCAATTTTATACTTATATTATCAATATTTACTTTAATTTAAAAGGGAAAGTTTAGTAGTAATTAAAATTTTTAAATATGGTAGTAACATACCATATTTAAATAGCGATAGTTACATTCCAGGAATTCTAGGAATTTTGCCTAGTTTAGAGTTTCTACAATACCATCCCCATCCCTTTTTAAGCCAATGTCCAATTATAGGCATAGGAATCATTTTTCCACCTTTGTTATTTCTATAAACAAAGGCTGCTCCATCTCCGCTATCCATAACACAAAGTATATTTAAGTGATCTTTATATCCTTTAAAATCACTTCTTCCATTTACTTTTTGATCAATATTATGTGCTACATTTCTAGCCATAACTTCTGCAATATGTCCTTGTTTTGCTCTCCAGTCTGGCCCTTCAATTGCCGCACTATCACCAATAGCATATACACTATCAATACCTTCAACTTCGCAATAATCATTTATTTTAATCAATCCAGCTTCATTTAATGGCAAGTTAGAGTTTTCAAAAACTGGATGTCCATCACCTGCTGGAATAAACATTGTAAAATCACTTTCTAATTTTGAATCATCTTCAAAAACAACACCATCACTCTCGAATCTTTTAATTTTCTTTCCAAAATGTTTATTTATATTTAACTTTTTAAAATATAAATCCATCATCTTAAGAGCTTGTTCTCCCATTCTAGCACCCGGTTTTTCCATAGGTGCAAAAAATGTTAATTCAAATTTATCTCTTATTCCTAGTTTTTTAAGTTGGTTATGCACATTAAATATCACTTCAAATGCTGGTCCACCACGAACATTACTAGGATCTTTTGGGTTCCCACCAAAGCCCATAGCAATCTTTCCTTCACCTTTTTTAATAAGATTATCAATTCTATTTTTAATCTCAATAGCTTCTTGCGGTTTTCCACAAATTGATAAAAAGTGCTCACTGCCTTCATGCTTAACTTTTCCACTACCAATGGCAATTACTAAAAAATCACCTTCATACTCACTATTTTTACCAATTGCCTTTTTTTCTTCTGCATTGATTTCTACAATTTCATCAATTACAAGATTAAATCCATGAGCTTTTTGTAAATCTTTTAAAGAAATAGTAATATCTTCAAACTCTGCCTCACCTGTTGGTATCCAAATTGATGTAGGATATATATAAAAATAATCTCTATTGCTAACAAGAGTTACATCATAATTATTCTTTCTTAAAAATATTGCAGCTTCTAATCCTGCAAAGCCTCCACCAAGAATTAAAACTTTTTTCATATTATATTTCCTTATATTTAGAATTATTATTTATTATATAATAACAACTATATATAAAAAATTTGCTTTAAATTCAATTAAATTTATCTAATTTAATATAAATACCAAAAAAATAAAATATAAACATCAAAAAATATTAAAAAATATACAAATCTTAGTTAAAAATAGTTATAATAAGTATAAATTTTTATTAGATGAGGAGTAAAAATTGAAAAAAATATATCTTTCACTTATGCTTTGTAGCTTATTAAATGGTGCTAAGCTAGAGTTTGGTCATGGAAAAGTGGATTTAACCGGTGGTATTTTGGGATTACAAGGAACTATTAGCGATAATATTAATACATACTCTTTTATAATAGAGCATGATAATTTATTTAGTAGTAATCTATTTTATAGCCTAGATTTAACTTTGCTTGATTCTAATAAACTAAAGCAAATAACAACTCCGTATATGAATAATTTACTCTCTAATACAAATAATCTTTTATCAAAAAGAAGTTTAAGTCAATTAAGAATTCCTGAAATGGAGCATACAATACAAGGTGCAGATTTGGGGCTAGGTATTGGGTATGATTTGATAAATGCAGATGATAGAAATTATTTAGGTATAGGTCTTTATGTAGGGGCTTCTTTGCCATATATTAGTAGTTCAAAATCATCTAAAGAGAAGATTGATTTAAACTCAATTAATGCAAATTACTTTTTAGATTCAGATACAGATATATTAACATATAAATTAGGAGTCGGATTATATGCTCAAAAGAGTTTAGGTGATGTTTTAGATATCTACACAAAGGCTATATATGCATATCAAAATGCTAATGTAAGTAATAGTTATGCAAACTTAGATATAGATGTAAATGGTAAATATTTAGAGTATGGTGCAGGTTTAAATATAAGATTTGCAAAATTAAGCAAAAATTTCTATGTAACTATAGGAGCAAAACATAAAGAGTGGGATATTGGCAAAGTTGGTGTAAATATTAGTGGAACAAATCTATTTAAAACACCAAAAAGTAATATGAAAATAAAATCAGAAGTTATAACACTTGGAGTAGGATATTCATTTTAATTCCTACTCATAGCAAGGTCCATAAAATAGGAACTTTGCACCATCATTTTTTAAATCACCAAGAGTTGGATATGTCTGTTTTTCACCTTCAACTTCTCCACAAACTGCAATTTTATCATTATCATCTACTTGAACTTCAATATTTTCGTTATTTGTTGCACAAGATGTTAAAAAATTTGCAATAGCTAGAAGAAAAATTATATTTTTCATTAAAACTCCTCCAAACAATATAACAAATTATATCAAATATTAATAGCAATTATTACATACTAAAATATAAAGGCTTTTGCAAACTAATATATGTAACAAAACTAAATACTATAATAGACAAAAGTATGATTTTTTTATAATCACTGCTTTTTAGATTTCTATATATAGGTATAAAGATTAAAGAGCTAATAAATAGAGCTAAAAATTGATTCCATACTCTAATACCTGTAAAATAGTTGAATAATGTCGTAAGCAAAGCTATAAATATGCCAAAAAATAATTGAAGCTTGATAGATGAAGGAGTAGTTTTGGGGTCTGTAAGCATAAAGAAAATAAATACTATAAAAGAGATTGAATATAATTTAGATATAAAATAGTCTAAATTCCACATAGGATCACTTTTGCCAATAAATAGATAATTAAATAAAATATATGAAATTAAAAAAGATAGTGTAATAGCTAATCTATTTACACGAATTAAAATAATAGTTCCAATAAAAATTACTATATTTGCAATATATAACTCTTTTCCTATCTCTCCGACAATAGGCAAAGCTTTTGGATAGAATAAAACAATTGCTAAAATTAAAGCAAAATTGGATGGATTAAAAATATGATTATTATCAATTTTTATAAAATGTTTTTGTAAGAGTGCTAAAAGAATAACTATATATGGGATATACCACTTAAGCCAACCAACCATTAAAACAACGCCTAAGGCTGTAATAAAAGCTGAATATGGAATATATAATCTCTTTTTTAATATTAATTCAATTGCCCCGCTATAGAGTGTAATTAATAAAATATTTAATAAATTTGTTTGCAATCTATTATTTAAATAACCAAGCAGAACCAAAAGAGTAAGATTAAAAAATTGCTGAAATTGTATATTGCTTAAAAAATTCATTGTGAAATGATATAAAAATTATACTTTAGCTTAGATTTGTATATAATGTGATTTATAAAATGAAGTGGTGACCCCTAGGGGACTCGAACCCCTGTGGCCAGGATGAAAACCTGGAATCCTAACCGCTAGATGAAGGGGCCAAAAGTTTTGGCTACTTCTTCGTTTGAAGTGGCGAAATTATAAGGAAACTTGTCTTAAAATTCGCTTAAATAAACAAAAAGGTAGAAAAAAATGCTTAAAAAGATAAAACTATTGATTTTGGGTATGTTTTTGGCGTTAGTTAGTGGTTGTGTAGGCTCAATGCCAAAGTATCAAACTAGTCAAGGAACAATGATAGTTTTTAAAACTCCAACTATGAGATATGCAGATCAAGGATTTGTCTCAACAGCTTCAAATGAGACAAAAGTAGAGATATATGGTAATGGTCAAGCTTTGCTTAGGCTTAGGATTCAACCAGACCAAGTTTGTGTAAGCACATTTAAATGTATGAGTAAAAAAGAGTTTAATAGTAAAATTTTAGGTAATCCTAACTATCCAGATAGTATGATTGAGCATATATTTAGAGGTGAACCAATCTTTAATATGGAAGGTATGAAGCAATCTGATTATAGTTTTAGACAACACATTGTTAAAGATGGAATGAATATTGACTACTATAGAGGTCCAAAAAAGATAGAGTTCATAGATAGTATCACAGGTGTAAAAATAAAAGTAATTTCAATGTAAGGAAGAGTATGGGTAAAAAGTATGTTGGAGCACATGTTAGTGCTAGTGGAGGGGTAGAGAATGCCCCATTAAATGCAAAAGAGATTGGAGCAAAAGCCTTTGCTCTATTTACAAAAAACCAAAGACAATGGGTAGCAAAACCATTAACTCCTAAGAGTATTGATGAGTTTAAGATAAATATGAAAGAAGCAGGTATTTTACCAAAGCATGTATTACCTCATGATAGTTATTTAATCAACTTAGGACATCCAGAAGCTGATAAATTGCAAAAATCAAGAGATGCATTTATTGATGAGTTAAATAGAGCCCATCAACTTGGCTTAAATCTTATAAATTTCCATCCAGGAAGTCATCTACAAAAGATACCTAAAAAAGACCCTAATTATGAAGAGAAGATAAGAGAGGCTGAGTATGCTTGTTTGGATGTAATTGCAGAGTCTATGAATTTAGCAATTGAAGCTACAAAAGAGAGTGATGTAGTCTTAGTTATAGAAAATACTGCTGGTCAAGGGACTAATTTAGGTTATAAATTTGAGCATTTAGCATATTTGATTGATAAGTGTAAAGATAAGAGTAGGGTAGGTGTTTGTATAGATACTTGTCATATGTTTACAGCAGGATATGATATTAGAACAAAAGAGGCGTATGATAAAACATGGAGTGAATTTGGAGAGATTGTAGGTTTTGAGTATCTAAGAGGTATGCATATAAATGATTCTAAACCACCACTTGGAAGTAGGGTAGATAGACATGCAAACTTAGGTAAAGGTGAAATAGGACTAGATGCATTTAAATTTATAATGAATGATGATAGAATGGATGACATCCCTCTTATCTTAGAGACAATTGATGAATCTCTTTGGCCACAAGAGATAGAATTGCTTTATAGCTTTAATGAATCTGC